>NZ_JBHZCS010000002.1:35260-81975 GCF_042755705.1 Nocardia sp. NPDC059154 | reverse complement strand
GAACCCCCCCCCCCCCCCCCCCCCCCCCCCCCCCCTCCCCCCCCCCCCCCCCCCCCCCCCCCCCCCCCCCCCCCCCCCCCCCCCCCCCCCCACCCACGGGCTGTGGGACCCCACCCTTCTCCCCCCTCCCCCCCCCCCCACACCGCCAGCGACATCTCCGGCTGCGCCGAATTACGCAGCCACTGCAGGTAGCCGAACTCCGCCGCCGCCAGCATGAGATGCACCAGCAAACCCGGAGTGCTGTCCCGCTGCGAGTCTCGGCCCATCCGCTGCGCGACCAGCTCGACCAGGCGCGCCCGATGCTCCGGGGTGATCAGAGCCACCCGCTCCAGGAGATGCGGCGCGGTGCGGAACGCGGCCCGCCACTGCTCCAGCTCCGCCGAGGCCAGCGCGGTGGACCGCGCCAGAAGCGACTGCGCCAGCGCCACATCCGCGGGCTCGTGGCCGTCGCGCTCCTCGAGCAGCGCGACGATTCCCGACCCGCCCTCGCGGACCGGATCCAGCAGCAGATCCTCCTTGCTCCGCACATGCCGGAAGTAGGTACTGGCCGACACACCCGCCGCGGCGGCGATCTGCTCGGTCGTCACCTCCCCGAAGCCCTTCTCCGCGAACAACTCGTACGCCGCCCGCTGAATCTCGCCGCGCACCTGCCGGCGCTGCCGCTCCCGCAATGACATCCGTCGCCCTCCTTCGTCAGAGCGAGTATCTGCCGATATGACAGTTACTGTCAAGAAGGGACTTCCTGTCAGCAACGCGGACAGCATTCGACAAGGTTCTGACCAGCAAGATTCGGCGATCCACTCGCCCTCGAAACACCCGCCCCTACACTTGGGCGGCCGTCACCCCCCGCCGACTCCCCTACCGCCGCAAATGAATTCATGGACACGGTGGCCCACCCGCTCCCGGCCTCCCCACCGACGAACGAGGCCGCCACTACCCACGACCCCACCTCGAACCCCGGCCGTCGCCTACGGGGGATCGATCTCCGCGCCCACCATCCCCGCAAACACCCCGACCGCCCACACGTCGAACGCACCCCCGCGCCGACGCCTGCCAGGACGCGGGGCCGAGCACCCGCGCCCTGCGGCCGCGAGCCTAAGCCCGGCGCAGCGCCAGCACCGGAATGGTGCGGATACCGGCGGTCTTCACGGCGTATTCGCCGAAACCCGGGTATCGCCGCGCCTGTTCGTCGTAGATCCGGTCGCGATCCGCGCCGGTCACCTCGGTGACCTCGACCTGGAAGGTCTCGGTCCCGACCTCGACCTCGGCCTTCCCCGCCTTGGTCAGGTTGTAGTACCAGTCCGGATTGGTGGGCCCGCCCGCCTTGGACCCGAAAACGTACACGGTCGCCGGATCCTGCTCATCGGCCAGGTACATCATGGGCGTCACCAGCTCCCGCCCGGTCCTGCGGCCCCGATGGTGCACCAGAATTATCGGCGCCCCCTCGAACGGCCCGCCGACCCGTCCCTCATTGGCCCGAAACTCGTTGATGATGTTCGTATTCCAGTCGCTCATACCGATCATTCTTCTGTACGAGCACTGGGGCCGACGGGAACGCCCCGGGCGCGGCGTCCTCCGCCCGCGATCACCCACTCGCGCCCGGAGACGGCGAAGGGCCGGGCATCCTGCGGATGCCCGGCCCTGTGTGCAGCGGAAACCGTTACGGCAGCGGGCCGCCGGCGGCGATGGCGGAGAGGGTGGCGAACTCGTCACCCTTCAGGGACGCGCCGCCCACGAGAGCGCCGTCGATGTCGGTCTGGCCGACCAGTTCGCCGACGTTCTTGGCGTTGACCGAGCCGCCGTAGAGGACCCGGACACCGGCCGCCACTTCGGGATTCGCCAGTTCGGCGAGTTCCTTGCGGATGGCGCCGCAGACTTCCTGCGCGTCGGCCGGGGTGGCCACCTTGCCGGTGCCGATGGCCCAGACCGGCTCGTAGGCGATGACGATCTTCGAGATCTCCTCGGGCGTCAGGCCCTTGAGGGAGCCGCGGAGCTGCTCGAGGTTGTACTCGACGTGGGTCTTGGTCTCGCGGACGCCCAGGCCCTCACCGATGCAGACGATCGGGGTGATGCCGTACTTGAGCGCCTGCTTGGCCTTGGCCAGCACGGTGGCGTCGTCCTCGTTGTGGTACTGACGCCGCTCCGAGTGACCCACCACGACGAAACTGCAGCCCAGCTTGGCCAGCATGGAGCCGCTGATCTCGCCGGTGTAGGCGCCCTCGTCGTGGGTGGACACGTCCTGGGCACCGTAGGTGATCAGGAGACGGTCACCCTCGACCAGCGTCTGCACGCTGCGCAGGTCCACGAACGGCGGGATCACCGTCACGTCGACCTTGTCGAAGTACTTCTCCGGCAACGCGAATGCGATCTTCTGCACCAGAGCGATGGCCTCGAGGTGATTGAGGTTCATCTTCCAGTTGCCGGCGATCAAAGGCTTACGTGCCATGGTTCAGTCCTCCAGGACAGCGAGGCCGGGAAGTTCCTTGCCCTCCAGGTATTCCAGCGACGCGCCGCCACCGGTGGAGATGTGCGAGAAACCGTCGTCGGGCAGACCCAGGGTGCGCACGGCCGCGGCCGAGTCACCGCCGCCGACCACCGTGAACGCGCCCTTCGAGGTCGCCGTGGCGATCGCCTCGGCGACACCGCGGGTGCCGGCCGAGAACTTCTCGAACTCGAACACACCCATCGGGCCGTTCCAGAACACGGTCTTGGCCTCGGTCAGCAGCGCCGAGAAGCGGGCGACCGAGTCGGGACCGATGTCCAGACCCATCCAGCCGTCGGGAATCTCGTGGGCGGGCACGGTCTTCGAGTCCGCGTCGGCTGCGAACTTGTCGGCCACCACGATGTCCACCGGCAGATGGATGACGTCGCCGTACTTGGCCAGCAGCTCCTGGCAGGTGTCGATCATCTCCTGCTGCAGCAGCGAGGTGCCCACCGGAAGTCCCTGCGCCGCAAGGAAGGTGAAGCACATACCGCCGCCGATGACCAGCGTGTCGACCTTCGGCGCGAGCGCCTCGATGACCGCCAGCTTGTCGGAGACCTTCGAGCCGCCGAGCACGACCGCGTACGGACGCTCCGGGTTCTCGGTGAGCTTCTTCAGCACCTCGGTCTCGGCCGCGACCAGGTTGCCCGCGTAGTGCGGCAGCAGCTCGGCCACGTCGTACACCGACGCCTGCTTACGGTGCACCACACCGAAACCGTCGGACACGAACGCGCCGTCGTCGCCGACCAGCTCGACCAGGGCACGGGCGAGCCTGGTGCGCTCGGCGTCGTCCTTGCTGGTCTCACGCGCGTCGAAGCGAATGTTCTCCAGCAGCAGCACATCACCGTCGGTGAGGCCCTCGGAGCGGGCGAGCGCGTCCTGGCCCACCACGTCGCCGGCGAGCTGGACATTGCGGCCCAGCTCCTCCGACAGCCGCGCCGCGACCGGCGCGAGGGAGAACTTCGGATCCGGCTCGCCCTTGGGGCGGCCGAGGTGCGCGGTCACGACGACCTTGGCGCCGGCCTCGGCCAGCGCCTTGATGGTCGGCGCGGACGCGATGATGCGGCCCGGGTCGGTGATGACGCCGCCGCTAGCGATCGCTTGCGGGTCGCTCGAAACAGGGAAGTCGAGTGGAACATTCAGGTCGGAGCGCACCAGCACGCCCCGGCCCTCGACACCCTCGGTCAGCAGATCCTGCAGAGTCTTGATCGTCATCGGCGCTTAGAGGGACTTGCCGACGAGGCCGACGAGGTCGGCGAGACGGTTGGAGTAGCCCCACTCGTTGTCGTACCACGAGGCGACCTTGACCTGGTTGTCGATGACCTGGGTCAGCGGCGCGTCGTAGATGGAGGAGTGCGGGTCGGTCACGATGTCGGAGGAGACGATCGGGTCGACGTTGTACTTCAGGATGCCCTTCATCGGGCCGTCCGCGGCGGCCTTCATGGCGGCGTTGATCTCGTCGATCGAGGCGGTCTTGGCCAGGTCCACGGTCAGGTCGGTGAGCGAACCGGTCGGGACCGGCACGCGCAGCGCGTAACCGTTCAGCTTGCCGAGCAGTTCGGGCAGCACCAGGCCGATGGCCTTGGCGGCGCCGGTGCCGGTGGGCACGATGTTCAGCGCGGCGGCGCGGGCGCGACGCAGATCCGAGTGCGGGCCGTCCTGCAGGTTCTGGTCCTGGGTGTAGGCGTGCACGGTGGTCATCAGACCACGCTCGATGCCGAAGGAGTCGTTGAGCACCTTGGCAATCGGGCCCAGGCAGTTGGTGGTGCAGGACGCGTTCGAGATGATGTTCTGCGAACCGTCGTACTTGTCGTCGTTGACGCCCATCACGATGGTGATGTCCTCGCCCTTGGCGGGCGCGGAGATGATGACCTTCTTGGCGCCGGCGGCCAGGTGGCCCTTCGCCTTGGTGGCGTCGGTGAAGATACCGGTGGACTCGACGACCACGTCGACACCCAGGTCACCCCACGGCAGCGCGGCCGGGCCCTCCTTGATGGCCAGCGCGGTGATGCGCTGGTCGCCGACGACGATGGTCTCGTCGCCGTCCAGGGAAACGTCCTGCGGCAGGCGGCCGAGGATCGAGTCGTACTTCAGCAGGGTCGCCAGCGACTTGTTGTCGGTGAGATCGTTGACCGCCACGATCTCGATGTCGGTGGTGCCGAGGGCCTTCTGCGCCTCGACGGCTCGGAAGAAGTTTCGCCCGATGCGGCCGAAGCCGTTGATCCCTACCCGGACAGTCACGTTTTCGCTCCTCAGCTTTGCGGATCGTTTCCGTTGCGGTGCTAACCCTAGACCTGTAACAGAAACATCACGGACACACCCCCGCCACGGTGAACAACGAAACGTTCACTTTCGTCACAGACGACCGGAAGCGCCGCGACCCCTTGGGGTTGCGGCGCTTCCGGACGGAATCACCGTGCGGTATTCACCAGTTTATGCGGCGGAGTGGGTGTTTCACGCCTCTTCGAGCAGCTCTGCGGTGACAGCGCTTTCGGTGTCGGGCACGCCGAGTTCCTTGGCGCGCCGGTCCGCCATCGACAGCAGCCGCCGGATCCGGCCCGCCACAGCGTCTTTCGTCATGGGCGGATCGGCCAGCTGGCCCAGCTCCTCCAGAGACGCCTGCCGGTGCAGCACGCGCAGCTTGCCCGCCGCGGCCAGATGGTCCGGCACATCCTCGCTCAGTATTTCGAGCGCACGCTCCACGCGGGCCGCGGCGGCCACAGCCGCGCGGGCCGAACGACGCAGGTTGGCGTCGTCGAAATTGGCCAGCCGGTTGGCGGTCGCCCGGACCTCGCGACGCATGCGCCGCTCCTCCCAGGTGAGCCGGGTGTCCTGCGCACCCATGCGGGTGAGCAGGGCGCCGATAGCCTCACCGTCGCGCACCACGACGCGATCGGTGCCGCGCACCTCGCGCGCCTTGGCCGAGATGCCCATCCGCCGCGCGGCGCCGACCAGGGCGAGCGCCGCCTCCGGCCCGGGGCAGCTCACCTCCAGGGCGGAGGAGCGGCCCGGCTCGGTGAGCGAGCCGTGCGCGAGAAACGCTCCACGCCAAGCGGCTTCGGCATCGCCGATGCTGCCGCCCACCACCTGGGCGGGCAGCCCGCGCACCGGTCGGCCGCGCACATCGAGTAATCCGGTCTGGCGCGCCAGCGCCTCGCCCTCCTTGGAAACCCGCACCACGTACCGGGAGGTTTTCCGGAGCCCGCCGGCGCCGAGGACATGCACGTCCGAGCCGTATCCGTACAGCTCGAAGATCTCTCGGCGCAGCCGACGTGCAATGGAACCCATGTCCACCTCGGCTTCGACGATCACTCGACCGCCGACGATGTGCAATCCACCGGCGAACCGCAGTAGCGCGGACAATTCCGCTTTGCGCGAGCTCACCTGTGATACAGAGAGCCGGCTCAGCTCGTCCTTCACTTCCGCTGTCATCGCCACGAGACGCGCTCCTTTCCACCCAACCCGGACCGCACACGTTGGCCCATATGCCGTCCTTCGACTCGAAGCCCTGCCATTTCCGGCCGAGGTTGCCGGATCACCTGATCCAGTGCGGCGGCAAGCTTTCCGGGGTGGTGCCGGTCCGTCCCCGCCTCGGCGACATCAGCGAAGGTTACTCGCGCACGCAGCTGTTCGGCAGCTCTTGCCAGATGTTCGCGTTCCCTACCCTCGGGTACGGAACCGGAGTCCACCAGAACATGGTCGACTGTGAAATCCGGTGCGTGCTGGGACAATACATGCAGGTGCCGTTCGGCGCTGAATCCGGCCGTTTCGCCCGGTTCGGCAGCGAGGTTGAGCACCAGCACTTTCCGTGCGCGCGTATACAGCAGCGCTTCGTGCAATTCGGGCACCAGCACATGCGGGATGACGCTCGTGAACCAGCTTCCGGGGCCCAGCACCACCACGTCGGCGTGCTCGATCGCCGAGGTCGCCTCGGGGCAGGCGGGCGGATCCGAGGGGATCAGGCGCACTCGGCGCACCTTGCCCGGCGTGGTCGCCACGGCCACCTGACCGCGGATGCAGCGGCTCACGCGCGGATCGCCTTCCAGCCCAGACACATCCGCCTCGATGGTGAGCGCGATGGGCGACATGGGTAGCACGCGGCCGGTCATCCGCAGGATCTTTCCGGCCTCGTCCAGGGCCGCGACCGGATCGCCCAGCTCCTCGGTGAGACCCGCCAGAATCAGATTGCCCACCGAATGCCCGGCCAGCGCGCCGGTGCCGCCGAAGCGGTGTTGCAAAGTTCGCGCCCAGATACCGTCGGCCTCTTCGGCCAAGGCCGCCAAGGCCATTCGCAGATCGCCCGGGGGCAGCATGCCCAGCTCGGACCGCAGCCGTCCCGAGGAGCCGCCGTCGTCGGCGACCGTGACCACCGCGGTGATCTTGCGGGTGAGCCGCCGGATGGCGGTCAGCGTCGAATACAGGCCGTGCCCACCACCGAGGGCGACGATGGCCGGATTGGTGGTGCGGACTGAGTCGTTCTCACTCATTCCCGCCCCAGATCCCGATGAACCACACGCACCACGTCACCCGAGTCGTTGTTGCCGGCCGGGGCCGATTCGTTGCCCGCCAGCGCCTCGCCCAGCGCCTCCGCTATCGCCACACTGCGGTGTTTGCCGCCGGTACAACCCACTGCCACGGTCATGTATCGCTTCCCCTCTTGGCGGTAGCCCTCGGTCGTCAGGTCGACGAGATGCCGCGCGGTGCCCAGATAGTCCTGCGCGCCCGGCTGCGACAACACATACTCGCTGACCGGGGCGTCCTGTCCGGTCTTTTCGCGGAGTTCGGGAATCCAATGTGGATTCGGCAGAAACCGCAAATCGAACACCATGTCGGCGTCGAGCGGGACTCCGTATTTGAAACCGAACGATTGAATGGTCAGCTGCAGCACGGTGGCGGCGTCGCCGCCGTAGACCTCCTCGAGCTTGCGGTGCAGCTGGTGGATGGACAGCGCGGTGGTGTCGATGACCACGTCGGCGGCGGTTTTCACCGGGTCCAGGCGCCGCCGCTCGGCGGCGATGCCGGCGGTCAGGGTGCCGTCGGCGCTCTCGCTCTGCAGCGGATGGCGGCGGCGCGCGAACCCGAAGCGGCGGATCAGCACGTCGTCGGAGGCCTCCAGGAACAGGATGCGGGTGCGCACACCCGCGGCCCGTAGCTGCTCGCCGACCGCGGCGAGGTTCCCGGTGAAGAAGCGGTTGCGCACGTCCATGACGAGCGCCAGTTTGCGGATGGGCGGTTCGGCGCCGCGGCCGAGATCGACCATGCGGCCGATCAATTCGGGCGGGAGGTTGTCGGCCACGTAGTAGCCGAGATCCTCGAGCACCTTGGCGGCGGTGCCGCGCCCGGCACCGGACAGGCCCGTCACGATGACGACCTCGACCGGTGCGGATTCGGGTGCCGACCGCCCGCGGCGAGCGGTCGGCTGGGACTCACCTGTATCGGTTGCCTTGCTGTTTTCGGCCGTATCAGTACTGGCTTCGACGCGCGTCATGTCCTACCGGTTCGTGTCTGGAGTTCCCTCGATCATCCTGCACCGACGCCCGGAAACGCGGCAGGCACACGACGGGAGCGAGACACAGCTGTGATTTCTGCTCCCGACCTGCACACACGGCGTGTCGCAGTTTTTCTATTCGGCGTGTCGCACTCTACCCGGTGCGTCCCGATTCGACGCGCCATCGCGGCAAACCGATGGGTCCGTGCACGATCGCTACGGCTGCTGCAGGGCGGCCAGGACCGCCTTGGCCGTCGCCACGCCGATGCCCGGGACCTCGGTGATCTGCTCCACCGTAGCCTGCTTGAGCTTGGCGACCGATCCGAAGTGCGTGACCAGCGCGGTCTTGCGCGCCGAGCCCAGCCCGGGCACCGAGTCCAGCACCGACTCGGTCATCCGCCGCGAGCGTTTGGAGCGGTGGAAGGTGATGGCGAAGCGGTGCGCCTCGTCGCGGACCCGCTGCAGCAGATACAGCGCCTCGCTGGTGCGCGGCATGATCACCGGGTCGGCCTCGTTCGGCACCCACACCTCCTCCAGGCGCTTGGCCAGCCCGATGACCGCGACATCGGTGATGCCGAGTTCGTCGAGCACCTCGGCGGCGGCATTCACCTGCGGCGCACCGCCGTCCACCACGTACAGGTTGGGCGGGTAGGCGAAGCGGCGCGGCTTACCGGTCTTCGGATCGATGCCGGGCAGGCTGGATTCGACCGGGTCCGAACCGGATTCGAGCTCGGCGGCCTCGGCGGCGTCCAGGTCGCGGCGGAGCTTGCCGAAGCGCCGCCGGGTCACCTCGGCGATGCTGCCGACGTCGTCGGAGCGGCCCTCGCCGGCGGCCTCCTTGATGGCGTAGTGCCGGTACTCGGACTTGCGGGCCAGGCCGTCCTCGAACACGACCAGCGAGGCCACCACATCGGTGCCCTGCACATGCGAGATGTCCACGCATTCGATGCGCAGCGGCGCGCTGTCCAGATCCAGGGCGTCCTGTAGTTCCTGCAACGCGGCCGAGCGGGCGGTCAGGTCGCCGGCGCGCTTGAGCTTGTGCTGGGCCAGGGCCTCCTGGGCATTGCGCTGCACGGTCTCGGCCAGCGCCTTCTTGTCGCCGCGCTGCGGCACCCGCAGCTGCACGGCCGACCCGCGCAGGTCCGAGAGCCACTGCTGAACCTGCTCATGATCATTTGGCAGGGCCGGGACCAGCACCTCGCGCGGGACCACGGCCCCGGGCTGCGCGTCCCCGCTCTGCTGGGCGACCGCGGTCTGCTCGCCGTAGAACTGGGTGAGGAACTGCTCGACCAGGGCCGCCAGCTCCCCACCGGACTCCGCCACGTCGGGCTCGATCGGACCTGGGCCGGGGCCCTCCGTGGTTACGCCGGCTGCCGCCTCCGGGCCTGACCGCCCCAGGTCCAGGGCGTCGCCGGACTTGTCGACCACCCAGCCGCGCTGCCCGCGCACCCGGCCGTCGCGCACGTGGAAGATCTGGACCGCGACCTCGAGCTCGTCCACCGCGAAGTCGATGACATCGGCGTCGGTGCCGGTGCCCAGCACGACGGCCTGCTTCTCCAGGGCGCGCTTGAGCGCCTGCACGTCGTCGCGCAGGCGGGCGGCCAGTTCGAAGTCGAGTTCGTCGGAGGCCTCGTGCATGCGGCGCTCGAGCTGCTTGACCAGGCGATCGGTCTTGCCGGAGAGGAAGTCGCAGAAGTCGTCCACGATCTGCCGGTGCTCGGCCGCGCTCACCCGGCCGATGCACGGCGCGGAGCACTTGTCGATGTAGCCGAGCAGGCACGGCCGCCCGATCTGACTGTGCCGCTTGAAGACCCCGGCCGAGCAGGTGCGCACCGGGAACACCCGCAGCAGCAGATCCAGGGTCTCGCGAATGGCCCAGGCGTGGGCGTACGGGCCGAAGTACCGCACGCCCTTCTTGCGCGCGCCGCGGTAGACGAACACCCGCGGGTACTCCTCGTCGAGGCTGACCGCCAGCACCGGATACGACTTGTCGTCGCGGTAGCGGACATTGAAGCGCGGATCGAATTCCTTGATCCAGTTGTATTCCAGCTGCAGCGCTTCCACCTCGGTGGACACCACGGTCCACTCGACCCCGGCCGCCGTGGTCACCATCTGCCGGGTGCGCGGGTGAAGCCCGGCCACGTCGGCGAAATACGAGTTCAGCCGCTGGCGCAGGCTTTTCGCCTTGCCGACATAGATGACCTGTCCGAACTTGTCCCGGAACTTGTAGACACCTGGTTCGACGGGAATGGTGCCCGGTGCGGGCCGGTAGGTCGCGGGATCTGCCACGACTCCAGGTTAGTCAGTGCCCCCGACAGGCGGCCAAGGCCTCCGACACACCCGCCGGGCCCCCAGGCGACCATCCGCGCCGGTCACGGTGACGAAGTATCCGCAAGATCATTCACCTGGAGGGACCGCCATGATCCGACTGCGTTTGCGCCGCCGCTCGCTCGCCATCGCGGGGGCGGTCTGCCTGGCCGCCGCCGCGCTGGTGGCGGTCTCGGTGCCGGCCGAGGCCGCCGCCGGGCCGATCTTCGTCCACGGCCACCACCGCGAGCACACGACGCCGCTGCCGATCCGCGCTGGGGCCGTGGCGAATTCGGCGCCGGAGCTGCTGGTCGCCCAGCACGGGCGCGGCCCGACAGCACCCGCGCACCCGGGAGGACTCGCCACGCCGGAACTCCGATCTCCGCGAGGTTCGGCCGTCCAGCGGGGTCTCGCGGTCAGTATGGGACGAACTGTTTCGCTTGATCTGTCCGTACACGAGGGAGCTTGATCGATGACGAACCATCACCATCTCCACCCGCGCCGCCGGTCGCTCGCGATCGGTTCCGCACTCGGCATCGGCGCGGCGGGCCTGATCGCGGTATCGGCGCCGGCCGCCGGCGCCGACTCGGTCTGCCGCATCGACCGGACGCTCGACACCGCCACCTTCACCTGCCCCGCGGACACCTGGTACGCCGCGGTAGTGCAGTGCCTGGGCACCCGGCAGGTGGGCAGCGGCTACCAGGCCCCCACCTACATCGTGGGCGATTCGCCGCGGCCGCTCATCCCGATGACGATCGAATGCAACGGCGAGGGCAAGAAGGGCATCGTGCTGAATGCCTGGACCGACGGGCCGTTCTGACCCGACCTTCACCGTTCCCGACCTTCACCGTTCCGATCCGCGTTGCGTGGAGCTAGGCGATCTCACGCCGCAAAGCCGGTGCGAGATCGCCCTTTTCGCCCACCTCGACGGTGTCGAGTTCGAGCCAGCCGGCCATGTCCCGCAGCGCCGCGGCCAGTGCGGCCGCCACCCGCGGATGGTCCCGGCCCGGCTCGGCGAACGCGCCCGGCACCAGCAGCCGCCCGGTCCCGCGCTCGGCGCGCAGGTCCACCCGCGCCACCAGTTCGCCGTCGAGCAGGAACGGGAAGACGTAATACCCGTGCACGCGTTTGTGTTCCGGCGTGTAGATCTCGATGCGGTAGTGGAAGTCGAAGAGCCGCTCGGTGCGGTCGCGGAAGAAGATGAGCGGATCGAAGGGGCACAGCAGGGCCGCGCCCATGACCCGGCGCGGAGTGCGGGCCTCGGCATGCAGGTAGGCGGGCTTGTCCCAGCCCGCGACGGTGACCTGCTCCAGCTCTCCGACGTCGAGGAGGTCGGCGATGGCGGGCTCGGTCTGGCGGCGGTTGAGCCGGTAGTAGTCCCGCAGATCGGCTTCGGTGCCGATGCCGTGCGCCCGCGCCGCACGCCGCACCAGTTCCCGCACCGCGTCGGCTTCGTCCGGTTCGCGCGAGAGGACCTCGGGCGGAAGGACATTCGCGGCCAGGTCGTAATGCCGCTGGAAGCCCACCCGTTTCGGCACCGTCAGCTCCCCCGCTGCGAACAGTGCCTCGCAGACCACCTTGGTGTCGCTGTAGTTCCAGCCCCAATTGTCCTTGGCCCGTGGCCGATCCAGTTCCAGATGCCGCTCGATCTCGCCTGCTGTGCTGGACCCGAACTCCTTGACCACGCCGAGCACATCGTCGGCCAGGGCCGGATTGCGTTCGAGCACCTGCCGCATCCCGTTCCAGCGTCCGTGCCGGTACTGCACCATGCGCCAGCGCAGGAGCGACCAGTCCTCGACCGGAATCAGCGCCGCCTCGTGCGCCCAGTACTCGATGAGCTGCCGGGGCCGCCGGGCGGTGTGCCCCCACGCGGCCTCGTCCAGCAGCGCCCGGTCGTAGGCCCCGATCCGGCTGAACACCGGGGCATAGTGCGCGCGCACCACCGCCGACACCGAGTCCAGCTGCAGCAGCCGGGTGCTGTCGAGCACCTTCAGAACCGTCCGCCGGGTGGGCGTCCCGCTCGGCGGCGCCGAGGCGAAGCCCTGTGCCGCGAGTGCAGTGCGGCGCGCCGCCGCGAGTGACAGGGATCCGGACGAAGAAGTCGGCACACTCGAACCATGCCATGTCCCACCGACAACCTCGTTCGATACAGCGTTGTATCGAGCGTCTGTACAGCAGCGACCTCGTTCGATACATTCGTGTATCGAACTTCGACACCAAGGAAATCATGGGCATGATCGAGAATCCCGATGTCATCGTGGTCGGGGCCGGGCTGGCCGGTCTCGTCGCCACGCACGAGCTGGTCAAGGCGGGACGCCGCGTACTCGTGCTGGATCAGGAGAACCGCGCCAACCTGGGCGGCCAGGCGTTCTGGTCGCTGGGCGGGCTGTTCTTCGTGGACAGTCCCGAACAGCGGCGGCTCGGCGTCAAGGACAGCCTCGCGCTCGCCATGCAGGACTGGTTCGGCTCGGCCGGCTTCGACCGCGAGGACGAGGACCACTGGGCGCGGCAGTGGGCGCGCGCGTACGTGGAGTTCGCCGCCACCGAGAAGCGGCAGTACCTCTACGATCTCGGGCTGCGGGTGACGCCCGTGGTCGGCTGGGCCGAGCGCGGCGGCGTGACCGCCGACGGGCACGGCAACTCGGTACCGCGCTTCCATCTCACCTGGGGCACCGGCCCCGAGGTGGTGCGGGTGTTCCTCGAACCGGCGCTCGAGGCCGAACAGCGGGGACAGGTCGGCTTCGCCTTCCGGCACCGGGTCGACGAACTGATCGTCGAGGACGATGCGGTGACCGGCGTGCGCGGCAGCGTGCTGGAGCCCGCCACCGAGGCCCGCGGGGTCGCGTCCTCACGGAATGTCGTGAGCGAGTTCGAGTTCCGTGCGCCGGCGGTCATCGTGTCCTCCGGCGGCATCGGCCACAATCACGACCTCATCCGCCGCAACTGGCCGACCGACCGGCTCGGCCCCTGCCCGGAGCACCTGATCTCCGGCGTGCCCGCGCACGTGGACGGCCGCATGCTGGGCATCACCGAGGCCGCGGGCGGGCGCATCGTGAACCGGGATCGCATGTGGCACTACACCGAGGGCATCCACAACTGGGATCCGATCTGGCCCGATCACGCCATCCGCATCATTCCCGGCCCGTCCTCGCTGTGGTTCGACGCCAATGGAAAGCGCATGACCGCGCCGGCTTTCCCGGGTTTCGACACCAATGCCACCATGAAGCAGATCCTGGCGACCGGCTACGACTACTCGTGGTTCATCCTCGATCAGTCGATCATCGAGAAGGAGTTCGCGCTCTCGGGCTCGGAGCAGAATCCCGATATCACCGGCAAGGATCTGAAGCTGGCCCTCAAGAGCCGGGTGGCGAAGGGCGCGCCGGGTCCGGTGGAGGCGTTCAAGCAGCACGGGGTGGACTTCGTGGTCGCCGACACCCTCGCCGAGCTGATCGCGGGCATGAACAAGATCTCGCGCGGCCCGCACCTCGACCTCGCCGATATCGAGCGCCAGATCGTGGCCCGCGACCGGGATGTCGAGAACAAGTACAGCAAGGACGCCCAGCTGATGGCCGTCAACAACGCGCGCCGCTTCCTGGGCGACAAGGTCCGGGTGGCGAGCCCGCACAAGATCCTGGATCCCGCGCACGGCCCGCTGATCGGCGTGCGCCTGAACATCCTGACCCGCAAGACGCTGGGCGGCCTGCAGACCAATCTGGACTCGCAGGTCATCCGCGCCGACGGCACCCCGTTCCCGGGCCTGTACGCCGCGGGCGAGGTCGCCGGGTTCGGCGGTGGCGGCGTGCACGGCTACAACGCGCTGGAGGGCACGTTCCTCGGCGGCTGCATCTTCTCCGGTCGCGCCGCCGGCCGAGCGCTGGGCAATACCGCCTCCCCGGAACTTTAGCGGGCAGCTGAGTGCCGTTGGCCGCCACGCACCCGTGCCGGCGGTTGGCTGCCGAACCAATTCAGGACGTACCCGGCGAGTTACCCAGAAGGGCACGAAATCAGTTGTCGCCCACCGCCCGGACATTGGTCCGGGCGGCAGGCCGCTCGATCACTTCAGGGTGCAACCGCGAACCAGTGGTAGAGGTCGCGGCGCAGCAGCAGCGCCAGCACCACGCCGGACACCATCACGCCGAAGAGCACGGTGAACGGTCCCACGCCCGTGGGCATTTCGGCCGACACCAGCGTGAAGATGCCCAGGAACGACTGCAGGCTGGCCAATCCGAGTGCGGTCACCCAGATCCAGCGCGAGCGCAGCCCGAACAGCAGTGCGACACCGCCGGTCACCCAGGCGGCGAAGAAGTGGCCGATACTGCCGACCACGCACGAGACGCCGCCGGTGATGGACAGCAGGCTGTGCAGCACCGCCAGTCCCATCGCGCCGAGCGCGGCGTATTGCGTTTCCCGCACCTGGGCGGGCATGTCGATCTCGGAACCATCACGGCGCAACCCCCGCACCCCGTCGAGCACCCGCTCGAAAAATGTGGCTGGAATGCCGTTTTCCGTGGCGACGGATGTCATATTCGCCCCGTCGGCAACGGCCATTTGCGAACTCACAGCACTCCTCATCGAGTAACCCCTGGTCGCGCGCCCCCTGCGAACGCGCTGAACCTGACGCTAACCAAATGTTCGGATTCCGGACAATCTGGTTGACGAAGTTATGACCATGGCCACAGCCGATAGCTAGCATTCGAAACAGTGATCTCGAACACATAACGGCCGCACGCGATCTCGCGTGCGGCCGTTGAAAAGCGCAGGTCCGGACAGAGTTTCCCAGTGTACCCCCGGAAGCGGAAAACTACTTGTCGTCCATGGGGATCGGCGGAATCACCGGGAACTCGCCGGTGTAGCCCTCGCGCAGCCTGGCGATGGCCAGCACCCGCGGGCTGGCGACCTTCCACCCGATGGCGAGCGCGGGCACGATGATCACCAGGCTGGCCACCGTCCACGTACCGACCGGATGGTCGAAAGCCATCAGCACCACCACCGCGAAGAGGAACACCAGCGTCGCGATGCCGGTGTAAGGCGCACCGAACATCCGGAACGCCGGACGCTCCGCCCGCCCCTTCTTCCACAGATAGAACAGCTTCAACTGGCACAGCACAATGGTCGCCCAGGACGCCAGAATGCCGAGCGACGCGACGTTCAGCACGATTTCGAAAGCCTGCGACGGCACAATGTAATTCAGCCAGATACCGAACAGCGCGATGGTGGCGGTGAGCAGAATGCCGCCGTACGGCACACCGGCACTGGACATCCGTGAGGTGAATTTCGGCGCGCTGCCATTCATTGCCATCGAGCGGAGGATGCGGCCGGTCGAATACAGTCCGGCATTCAAACTCGACAGCGCCGCGGTGAGCACGACGAAATTCATGATCGAACCCATGTGCGCGACACCGAGTTTGCCGAAGAAGGTGACGAACGGGCTCTCGCCGCCCTTGTAGGCGGTGTAGGGCAGCAGCAGCGCCAGCAGAATCACCGAGCCGCAATAGAATACGGCGATACGCATGATCACCGAATTGATGGCGCGCGGCATGATCCTGGCCGGATTCTCGGTCTCGCCGGCCGCGATGCCCACCATTTCTACAGCGGCGTAGGCGAACACGACGCCGGAGGTGACGGTGACCAGCGGCAGCACGCCGGTCGGGAACCAGCCGCCCGCGTCGGAGACCATGCGCAGGCCGGTGCTCTGGCCCTCGACCTCGAAGCGCCCGGCCAGGAAGACGGTACCGACGACCAGGAAGGTCACCAGGGCCACCACCTTGATCATGGCCGCCCAGAATTCCATCTCACCGAACCATTTGACCGAGACCAGGTTGATGCCGAGCACGATGATCAGCGCGCCCAGCGCCAGCAGCCATTGCGCGATCGGCTGGAAGGGTCCCCAGTAGTGCAGATAGGTGGCGATCGCGGTGGTGTCGACGATGCCGGTCATGGACCAGTTCAGGAAGTACATCCAGCCGGCCACGAATGCGGCCTTCTCACCGAAGAATTCGCGCGCATAGGAGACGAACGAGCCCGAGGACGGGCGGTGCAATACCAGTTCGCCGAGCGCGCGCAGGATGAAGAAGACGAAGATGCCGCAGATCAGGTACACCAGGAACAGCGATGGGCCGGCATTGTGCAGCCGGCCGCCCGCGCCCAGGAACAGGCCGGTACCGATGGCGCCGCCGATGGCGATCATCTGCAATTGCCGGGGTTTCAGGGCTTTGTGATAGCCGCTGTCCTCGGCATTGAGGCTGGTGGCAGTAGTCCGGATCTCGGTCATTCGCCGGGTTAACCCTCCGCAATCGTGAAGTGAGGCAGCCTGAGGGTACCTTGCCGTTTGCTGAGTTCCACATTGGTACCCCGAGCGGGGAAACCTTCGAAAAAAGAAGGCCAGTCAAGCGACCAATTGGCATGCTTTTTCGGAGATTGCCGTGAAGCCGCTGAGATCCTCGGGCGACCGGCGGCCCGGAGTTCCCCAGGTAGCCCCCCGATCCGGCCCGTCAAAGCCCTGCCCGCGCGGGCCCACGGCGCTAGAGTCCGATCATGAGGCGCTCGCGACGAATCGGGAGCGGCGCTGCCGCTCTGCTGCTGCTGGTCGGATTGGTCACCGCCTGTTCGTCCTCGACGAACCAGAGTGCGTCGTGCACGGTGTCCCCCAACGGAACTCCGGTCACCTCCGGGGTGCCCGCCGGGCCCAGCAGCACGAATCTGGCCCTGCACCCCGAGGTCGCCACCGGCTACCGCACCGGCATGACACCCGTGCGCACCGGCGATTTCGCGGTCTCCACCGCCAATCCCGTTGCCACCGAGGCGGCTTGCCGGGTACTGCGGGACGGCGGCACCGCCGCGGACGCGCTCATCGTGGCACAGACCGTGCTGAATCTGGTGGAGCCCCAGGCCACCGGCATCGGCGGCGGCGCGTTCCTGATGTACTACGACGCCAATGCCAGGACGGTCGACGCCTACGACGGCCGCGAGACCGCCCCGGCGGCCGCCACCGAGGACTACCTGCGCTACATCAGCGCCGCCGATCACACTGTGCCGCAACCGAATGCGCGGGCCAGCGGGCGCTCCATCGGCACGCCGGGAGTGCTGCGGATGCTGGAGCTGGCCCACAACGAGCACGGCAAGCAGCCGTGGAAGGATCTGTTCGCCCCGGCGATCAACCTGGCGGATCAGGGCTTCAAGATCTCACCGCGGATGGCGAGCCAGATCTCCGACTCCAAGGCCGACCTCGCGCGCGACGACAATGCCAAGGCGTATTTCCTGCAGCCCGACGGCAGCCCGAAGCCGTCCGGCACCACGCTCACCAATCCGGCCTTCGCCAAGACCCTCTCGGCCATCGCGACCGACGGGGCGAACGCCTTCTACACCGGCGCGATCGCCGCGGACATCGTGGACACCACCGCCACCACCGCGGGCGGACGCACCCCGGGGCTGATGTCCCTGGCGGATCTGCAGTCCTACCAGGCCAAGAAGCGCACCGCGGTGTGCTCGCCGTACCGCACCCACGAGGTGTGCGGCATGCCCAACCCGTCCTCGGGCGGCATCACGGTGGAGGCGACCCTGGGCATCCTGTCCAACTTCGATCTGGCGTCGATGAAACCGACGGACCTCGGCGGCGACAGCACTACCGCCCGCAACGGCGGCAAGCCCACCGCGGAGGCCGTGCACCTGATCGCCGAGGCCGAACGCCTGGCCTACGCCGACCGCGACAAGTACATCGCCGACTCGGATTTCGTTCCACTGCCGGGCAATTCGCCGCAGACCCTGCTGGATCCGGGCTATCTGAAGCAGCGTGCGGCGCTCATCGACCCGACCAGGAGCCTGGGCACCGCCAAACCGGGTGACTTCGGCCCGGTGCCGGTCGGCAACGGCCCGCAGCAGCCCGAGCACGGTACCAGCCATATCTCGATCGTCGACAAGTACGGCAATGCGGCCTCCATGACCACCACGGTCGAATCCGCGTTCGGGTCATTCCATTTCGTGGACGGGTTCATCCTCAACAACCAGCTCACCGACTTCTCGGCCGAACCGGTCGACAAGGACGGCACCCCGATCGCCAACCGCCTCGACCCGGGCAAGCGGCCGCGCAGCTCCATGGCCCCGACCCTGGTCTTCGACCGAAATCCGGACGGCTCGCGCGGCGGACTCAGCTACGTCACCGGTTCGCCCGGCGGGGCAGTGATCATCCAGTTCGTGGTGAAAACCCTGGTGGGCATGCTGGATTGGGGCATGAACCCGCAGCAGGCGGTGTCGATGATCGACTTCGGCGCGGCCAACTCCCCCACCACCTATGTGGGTGGCGAGCACCCGGCCGTCGACGCCTCCGACAACGGCGACCACGATCCGCTGGTGCAGAAACTGCGCCAGTACGGCGACCAGGTCTCGGTCGCCCCGCAGTCCAGCGGCCTGTCGGCCCTGGTCCGCGACGGTAATGGCTGGATCGGCGGCGCGGACCCGCGGCGCGAGGGCGCGGTGCTCGGCGCCCCGCGCTAGCGTCGGTCCTGGTTCTCGGCGCTGTACTTGGCGCCGAGTTCCCGGAACCGGTCCATGGCCTCGGCAGCGCGCATCTTGTCGTTGGAGCGGATGGCCATCATGGGCACGTACTCGTCGTGCACCAATTCCAGCCGGGCCCAGGACTTCTTGTCCGGGAAGGAGATCCCGCGGATGTCCTTCCACTGGAACTCGCTGTCGCCCACGATATTGCGCACCATCACCCCGCGCCGGCCGACCCGCACCCGGGGCCGGGTGAGCGTCAGCACGCCGCCGGCCAGCAGCAGGCCGAACACCATCAGGCCGATCTGGTCGGAGACCCGGAAGTTCACGCCGGTGGATCCGTGCCGCAGCACGATGCCGCCGAAGATGAAGATGGCCGCCAGCACCGCCGCTACGATCCGCACGGTGACGATGGCGTGGTGCGGTCGCACCTCGAGATCCCAATCGCCCGCGGCGGTACCGGGCTGCACCGGCGTCTCGGTTTCGGTCGGCTCGGCCATGGC
Source organism: Nocardia sp. NPDC059154 (assembly GCF_042755705.1). NCBI lineage: Bacteria > Bacillati > Actinomycetota > Actinomycetes > Mycobacteriales > Nocardiaceae > Nocardia > Nocardia sp. NPDC059154. The sequence continues at coordinate 62,705 of NZ_JBHZCS010000002.1, read as the reverse complement.
GTCCTCGGACTCCGCTCTCTGCTCGGCCCGCGGATCGGAATGCGCCGCAGGCGTTTCCGGCGTGGCGGCAGGCTTGCGGGGCGGCTCCTCGGAGCCGCCGTCCCGCTTCCAGATCCGCACGACCGGCATGGCTAGACAGTCTGGGTCAGCTCGCGCAGGGTCAGCGCGGCATCGAGGGCGGCGGCCGCGGCCTGTTCGCCCTTGTTCTCGATCGAGCCGGGCAGGCCTGCACGATCCAGCGCCTGCTGCTCGGTGTTCACGGTGAGCACGCCATTGGTGACCGGGGTGCTCTCATCGAGGGACACCCGGGTCAGACCGGCGGTCACCGAATCGCACACGTACTCGAAATGCGGTGTCTCACCACGGATCACGACACCCAGTGCGACCACCGCGTCATGGCTGCGGGCCAGTGCCTGCGCCACCACCGGCAGCTCCATCGCACCGGCGACCCGGACCACGGTGATGTCGGCGACGCCCGCGGCCCGGGCGGTCTGCTCCGCGTTCGCGACCAGCGCGTCGCAGATGGTGGTGTGCCAGCGCGACGCCACGATCCCCAGCTTGAGGTCCTTGGCATCGGCCAGCTCGAAGGTCGGTACGCCCGTACCGCTCATTCTCGTTCCGCCCTCTCGATAGTCGGTTCCGCCGCGTCAGTTCGCGGTTTCGCCCAGGTCCAGGTCTTCCAGGCCGACCAGGTCGTGGCCCATCCGATCCCGCTTGGTGCGCAGATACCGCAGATTGTGCTTGTTGGCGCGCACGGGCATCGCCACCCGCTCGCTGATGCTCAGGCCGTAGCCCTCGATCCCGGCACGCTTGTCGGGATTGTTGGTGAGCAGCCGCATCGAGGTGATGCCCAGGTCGGCGAGGATCTGCGCGCCGATGCCGTAGTCGCGCGCGTCGGCGGGCAGGCCCAGGTCCAGGTTGGCGTCCACGGTGTCGGCGCCGCCGTCCTGCAGCTGGTAGGCCTGCAGCTTGTGCAGCAGCCCGATGCCGCGGCCCTCGTGGCCACGCATGTAGAGCAGCACGCCGCGGCCCTGCTGGGCGATCATCTCCATGGCGGCGTCCAGCTGCGGGCCGCAGTCGCAGCGCAGCGAGCCGAAGGCGTCGCCGGTGAGGCATTCGGAGTGCACGCGGACCAGCACGTCCGTGCCGTCGCCGATATCGCCCATGACCAGGGCCACGTGCTCGGCGTCGTCGTATTCGCTCTCGTAGCCGATCGCCAGGAAGTCACCGAACTCGGTGGGCAGCTTGGCCTCGGCCACCTGCTTGACGTGCTTCTCGTTGCGGCGGCGCCAGGCGATCATGTCGGCGATGGAGATGAGCGCCAGATCGTGCTCGTCGGCGAAGATGCGCAGCTCCTCGGTGCGCGCCATATCGCCCTCGTTCTTCTGGCTGACGATCTCGCAGATGACGCCGGCGGGGCTTAGCCCGGCCATCCGGGCCAGATCCACGGCGGCCTCGGTGTGGCCGGGCCGGCGTAGGACGCCACCGTCCTTGGCGCGCAACGGAACCACGTGGCCCGGGCGGGTCAGATCGTCGGACTTGGCGTTGCGGTCGGCCAGCACGCGCATGGTGGTGGCGCGGTCGGCGGCCGAGATGCCGGTGGTGATGCCCTCGCGGGCGTCGACGGAGACGGTGTAGGCGGTGCCGTGCTTGTCCTGGTTGACCGCGTACATCGGCGGCAGGCCCAGGCGATCGCAGTCGTCCCCGGTGAGCGGCACACAGATGTAACCGGAGGTGTAGCGGATCATGAAGGCCACCAGCTCGGGTGTCGCCTTCTCCGCCGCGAAGATGAGGTCGCCCTCGTTCTCCCGGCCCTCGTCGTCGACGACGACAACCGCCTTACCGGCGGCAATGTCGGCGACTGCGCGCTCGATGGTGTCGAACCTGGTCACGTCTGTTGTGCTCCATCTCGAATTAGGTGCCTCATTACAGTAGGGCACTGTCCAATTTGCGCCGCCTCCGGCGTCGCGGGTTCGCGGCCCTGGAGGTCTCGTTCTTCCCTCCTCCGCTCCCCCGCTCCGTCGGTCCAGAACGAGACGGGCCGCGAACCTTGGACGTCAGCCGCGCTGTACGAGCCGTTCGACGTACTTGGCGATGATGTCGACTTCGAGATTCACGGTGGTGCCGACCGGGGCCGTGCCGAGGGTGGTGAGCTCGCGGGTGGTGGGGATGAGCGACACCTCGAACCAGTCCTTGGCGCCGTCGGCGAAGGCGTCCTCGGCCAGGCCGATGCCGGAGACGGTCAGCGAGATGCCGTCCACGGTGATCGAGCCCTTCTCCACCACGTAGCGAGCGATGCTGTCGGGCAGGGAGATTCGCACGACCTCCCAGTTCTCGTACGGGGTGCGGGAGACGATGGTGCCGGTGCCGTCGACGTGACCCTGCACGATGTGCCCGCCCAGGCGGCTGTTAACGGCCGCCGCGCGCTCGAGGTTGACGCGGGAACCCGCGGTCAGGCCGCCGATGCTGGAGCGGTCCAGGGTCTCGGCCATGACGTCGACGGTGAAGGTGTCGCCCTCGACCTTCCGGTCGACCACGGTGAGGCAGACGCCGTTGACGGCGATCGAATCACCGTGTCCCGCATCGGAGGTCACCAGGGGGCCGCGAATGGTGAGCCGCGCCGAGTCGTCCAGCTGCTCGGTGGCGAGGATCTCGCCCAGCTCCTCGACGATGCCTGTGAACATGCGTACCTCTCCCTGATCGCGTGTGCGTGCTCCGATCGAGCCAACAGCCGGTGCGGTACGCGGTATTCCCCGCGTGGACGGCCGTCCCCTTCAGCCTAACGACGCGGGGTCGTAGGCGACATGCGGCCTCGTTCACTGGAGCGTTGAATACCGGTGGATGGACGAAATCGGGCGTAAGCCAATGTGCGATCGGATAATTGTGTTCATTGGTCGCGATCGCCAATTGAAACGCCGGGATTTACCGTTCCTTTGAATGGCCTGACCTGGCCCAACGCGGAGTGGTACCCAATTCACGACTCGCTCAACCCAGAATCTTGCGCGGCAGCGAGAATGGTCGCAATATTGTTATGCAGCTGATTCCCACAGTTCAACTTCTCCGCGAGCAGTTCAGTGCAGAACGGTCACCGCGTCCACGGCCGATCCGGGCCGTGACGATCATCGCAAGCAGAACCGAAGGAAGGTTGGACCCCGCGCGGGTCGGATTCAGGTGGCAGACAACACAATCGGCACAGTTGGGGGTGCGGCGTGACCATGCTTCTCGATTCGACACTCGAAGTTCGCTGCGTACAGTACCGACGCGAATTTCACCTGCCGGCATCGATCGACCCGACGTCACGGCACATCCTGTTGGAGATAGGCACTCGGTTCGGGGCCATCACCATGCCCGCCGATCTCGGCGAACGCGTCCAGCAACAGCTGGCGCAGGCCGATCTGGCCGGCCCGGTCGTGCACCATCCCCGGGCACGGCGATGGACCTTCATCACCGGCCCCGCCCGGCCGGAGTCCCTCACCAAATCGGTGGCCGCCGCCCTGTTCCGGCTCTACGCCACCGTCGCGTGCCCGGGAGCGCAGGTCGTGCTCCCGTCCGCCGACGACGAGCGGACGGGATACCGCACCTGGGTGCACTCCCCCGATTCCAGCGACACGGTTCCGCCGCTGGAATCGGTGATCGAAGCGCTGCTACAGCACTGAGCCCGCGCTACTGCGCGGACGCCGCCTCGACCGCGATCACCTTCTGCCGCAAGATTTCCACGGTCGCGGCCGGATCCGGGGTGCCGTACACCGCGGAGCCCGCCACGAAGCAGTCGATGCCGGCCTCGGCGGCCTGCTCGATGGTGTCCATATTGATGCCGCCGTCGATCTCCACGACCAGGCGCAGCTCACCGGCGTCGACCAGGCGGCGCACCTGCCGGGCCTTGTCGAGCACGTGCGCGATGAAAGACTGTCCGCCGAAACCGGGTTCGACGCTCATCACCAGCAGGGTGTCGAACTCGCGCAGGATCCCGAGGTAGGGCTCGATCGGGGTGTTCGGCTTGACCGAGAGCCCGGCCTTGGCGCCCGCGGCGCGGATGTCACGCGCCACCGCGATCGGGTTGTCGGTGGCCTCGGCGTGAAAAGTGACGTTGTAGGCACCGGCCTCGGCGTAGCCCGGGGCCCAGCGCTCCGGGTTCTCGATCATGAGGTGGCAGTCCATCGGAATGTCGGTCACCTTCAACAGGCTTTCCACCACCGGCAGACCCAGCGTCAGATTCGGGACGAAGTGGTTGTCCATCACATCGACGTGCACCCAGTCGGCGCCCTCGATCGCTTGCAGTTCGGCCGCGAGATTCGCGAAGTCGGCGGACAGGATGGACGGGGCGATCATCGGAGCGGGCCGCTGGAAGGGGGAGGAAGAGGTGCACACGGGCCGCAGTCTATCGGCAGCCCCCCAAGGCCCCCACGTCAATGGGAATGGCTGATTGCCGCGCACCGGAATGGGTAGCCTCTACAGAGTGATCAACATTTCGGCGGAACAAGGGTTGCGCGGTACACCGGTCGAGATCGGTGTCGCCGCGTCCGTCTCCCAGTTGCCCATCGTGCGCGGACTCGCCGAAACACTGGTGCTGCTCAGCGATTTCACCCTGGACGAGGTGGCCGATATCCGTCTCGCCGTCGACGAGGCGGCCTCCACGCTGATCGCCGTCGCCGCGCCGGGCACCACACTGCAGTGCGTGTTCACCGTCGGCGACTCGGATCTGATCGTGCGGGTGAGCGGCATCGCCGAGGCCGAGGGACTACCGGACCAGCGCAGCTTCGGCTGGCACGTGCTGCGGACGCTCTCCGACGAGGTCACCGCCACCCAGGAACCCTTCGATCCGGCGATCTCCGGATACCCGACGGCGGTGGAGTTCCGGCGGGTCCGGGGGAAGGCGTAGTGACCGACGGAGACAACGTGTTCGCAGCATCCGCCGAGACGCCGGGACCCGAGGAACCGCGCGACGACCGGGAACCGGACGAGACCGAGACCGAGGACACCGCCGAGGAGACGGTCGACGCCGACGAGGCCGAGGAGGTCGCGCGCAGCGTCTCCGGCTACGACGACGTCGCCACGCTGTTCGAGGAACTGGCCGCCGCCGCACCGGAATCCGGGCGGCGCGCCGCACTGCGCACCGAACTGATCAACCGCTGCATTCCCCTGGCCGACCACATCGCCCGCAAATTCAGCGGCCGCGGTGAGCCTTTCGACGACCTCACCCAGGTCGCGCGGGTGGGGCTGGTGCACGCGGTGGACCGCTTCGACATCTCCCGCGGCTCCAACTTCCTGTCCTTCGCGGTGCCCACCATCATGGGCGAGGTCCGCCGCTACTTCCGGGACAACACCTGGGCCATGCGGGTGCCGCGTCGCGTCAAGGAAACCCACCTGCGCATCGGCTCCGCCATCGACGCCCTCTCCCAGCAGCTGGGCCGCTCCCCCACCGCCAAGGAGATCGCGGCCGCCCTCGAGATCGACGCCGACGAGGTCACCCAGGCGGTCATCGCCGGAAACGCCTACCAACCCAGCAGCATCGACGCCGTCTCCGTCGGCCGCGACACCGAGGCCTCGCTCCTCGACACTCTCGGCGAGGAAGAATCCCAGTTCGACCGCGTCGAGGAGTACGTGGCCATCCGGCCCCTGCTGGCGGGGCTCCCCGAACGCGAACGCCGCATCCTCACCATGCGTTTCTTCGAATCCATGACCCAGACCCAGATCGCCCAGCAGATGGGCATCTCGCAGATGCACGTCTCCCGGATCCTCTCGAAAACCCTTGCCCGCCTGCGGGAACAATCCGCCCGCGAGTGACTCCGGCGTGGCCGGGGCCCCGGCGCGCGCCCGGCATGGGTAGATTGCGGTCGGGTCATGATCGCCTCGGCCGGATGCAAAGGGGTCGGTGTTGTCACAGCAACTGCCGTTCGATTCGCTGTATCGGCACGGGTTCGCGCGGGTCGCGGTGGCCGTGCCACCGGTGCGGGTCGCCGATCCGGGCTTCAACGCCGAACAGACCCTGCTGCTGGCCCGGCGCGCCGCGGCCGAGCACGCGGCGCTGACGATCTTCCCCGAACTCGGGCTGTCCAGCTACACCGCCGACGACCTGTTCCATCAGGACGCGCTGGACGCCGCGGTCGGCCTGGCGCTCGAGCGCGTGGTCGAGGAGAGCACCGCCATCGAGACGGTGCTGGTGGTGGGCGCGCCGGTGCGGGCGCAGGGCCGGCTGTTCAACTGCGGCATCGTGATTCACCGGGGCCGGGTGCTGGGCGCCGCGCCCAAGAGCTACCTGCCCAACTATCGGGAGTTCTACGAGAAGCGGCAGTTCGCGGCTGCGCGGGAGGCCCTCGACGACCAGGTGGTGATCGCCGGGCAGCGGGTGCCGTTCGGGGCCGATCTGCTGTTCGCCGCGAGCAACCTGCCGGATTTCGTGTTCCATCTCGAGATCTGCGAGGACGGCTGGGTACCGTTGCCGCCCAGCGGTTTCGCCGCGCTGGCCGGCGCCAGTGTGCTGGTGAATCTGTCGGCCAGCAATATCGTCATCGGCAAGGCCGACTACCGGCGCGAACTGTGCGCCTCACATTCGGCGCGGTATCTCGCGGCCTACCTGTATTCGGCTGCCGGGCACGGCGAGTCGACCACCGACATGGCCTGGGACGGACAGGCACTGGTATGTGAGAACGGCAATGTGCTGGCGGAGGGCGAGCGGTTCGCCGGACACCCGCAGGTGGTCACCGCCGATATCGATCTGCGGCGGCTGGCCGCGGACCGGCTGCGCACCACCAGCTTCGCCGACACCGTGCACGATCATCGAGAGCGGCTGGAACGGTTCCGGCGCATCGACGTCGAGCTGCCCGTGCCCGTCGGGACCGTCGCGCTGCGGCGCGAGATCCCGCGCTTCCCCTATGTTCCCGCCGATCCGGCCCGCCGCAACGAGCGCTGCGCCGAGGTGCATCGCATCCAGGTGGAGGGACTGAGCACACGGCTGATCGCCACCGGATCACAGCGGGTGGTGATCGGGGTGTCCGGCGGCCTGGACTCCACGGTGGCGCTCATCGTGGCCGCCAAGACCATGGACCGGCTGGGACTGCCGCGCTCGAATGTCCTGGCGTACACCATGCCCGGCTTCGCCACCAGCACCCGCACCCTCGAGGACGCGCGGCGGCTCATGCGGGCGGTCGGGGCGACGGCACACGAGATCGACATCCGGCCATCGGCCACGCAGATGCTGCGAGACCTGAAGCACCCTGCCGCCGAAGGGGTTCCGCAGTACGACGTCACCTACGAGAACGTGCAGGCGGGCGAGCGCACCTCACACCTGTTCCGGCTCGCCAATCTGCACGATGCCCTGGTCGTCGGCACCGGCGACCTCAGCGAACTCGCGCTGGGCTGGTGCACCTTCGGCGTCGGCGACCACATGGCCCACTACAGCGTGAACGCCTCGGTCCCCAAGACATTGATCAAATACCTGGTGGCCTGGACGATCGACACCGGCGAGCTGGGGCCCGAGGCGGGTGAGGTCCTGGCCTCCATTCTCGCCACCGAGATCTCCCCCGAACTCATTCCTGCCGACGGCGACGCTCCGCCGCAGAGCTCCGAGGCCACCGTCGGCCCCTACGAACTCCAGGACTTCCACCTCTACCACCTGCTGCGCTTCGGCGACCTGCCGAGCCGCATCGCCTACCTGGCCCACCATGTCTGGTCCGACCGCGCCCGCGGCGGCTGGCCCGACCTCGTCCCCGCCGACCAGCGCCACGAATACGACCTGCCCGCCGTCAAACACTGGCTGGCCGAATTCCTGCGCCGTTTCATCCAGACCAGCCAGTTCAAACGCTCCACCCTCCCGAATGCCCCCAAGGTCGGGTCGGGTGGGTCCCTGTCCCCACGCGGTGATTGGCGCGCGCCGAGTGATGCCTCGGCCGCCGCCTGGCTCGACGAGCTCGACCGCAACGTCCCCGGCTGACAACCGCCGCGAATCCACTACCACCCGGCCCGCACCGAACCACGACCGCGGCGACGTCCACGTTCGCGCAGCCGCCGGTGAGTTTGCGGCACACCGAACTACGCGACCGTCGGTAGGTCCGCGCCACGCACCCACACGACCGCCGGTGGATCTGCGGGTTACAGAATCACGCGACCGCCGATGGGTCTGCGGCGCACAGGTCGGCTCGCCCAGCGTTCGGCCTCGGTGCACGGGTGGACCGAGGCCGAACGGCCGTGCGAGTCGGACCTTATTGCGGCTGAAGCGGTTTGCGCAGCGCGGCCAGGAACATGGCGTCGGTGCCGTGGCGGTGGGGCCACAGCTGGGCGCCGGGGCCGTCGCCGAGTTCCGGGACGCCCGGGAGCAGCTCGCGGGTGTCGAGCTGTTCCGCGCCGGTTCGGCGGACCATATCGGCCACCACGGAGACCGTTTCCGGGAGGTGCGGGGAGCAGGTCGAGTAGATCACGACACCGCCGGGGCGGACGAGATCCCATGCGGCGGTGAGGAGTTCGCGCTGCAGGGTGACCAGGTCGCGGACGTCGGAGGGCCGGCGGCGCCAGCGGGCCTCCGGGCGGCGGCGCAGGGCGCCCAGACCGGTACAGGGGGCGTCGACGAGGATGCGGTCGAAGCCCGGAGTCAGGCCGCTGTCGCGGCCGTCGGCGACATGGACGTCCACGGGCATGCCGCGGGTCGCCTGACGGACCAGGTCGGCGCGGTGCTCCGCGGGTTCGACGGCATCGACGCGGAAGCCGTCGATATCCGCGATCGCGGCCAGCAGCGCGGTTTTTCCGCCCGGCCCGGCACACAGGTCGAGCCAGCGGCCGGTGTCGGGGCCCTCGAGGGGTGCGCGGGTGACGGCCAGGGCGACCAGCTGGCTGCCCTCGTCCTGGACGGCGGCCATGCCCTCGCGGACCGGCTCCAGTTTCGCCGGGTCACCGCCCTCGAGGTACACCGCGTACGGCGACCAGCGGCCTTCCTCGCCGCCGGTGACCAGGGCCAGTTCCTCGGCGGTGATATCGCCGGGGCGCGCCACCAGGTGCACGGCGGGCCGTGCGTCGTCGGCCGCCAGCGCGTCGGCCAGCTCACCGGCCCGCGCGCCCAGGGCGTCCGCGAAGGCCTGCGCGATCCAGACCGGGTGCGCGTACTCGAATGCCAAGTGCCCCAGCGGATCTCGCGGCGCGAGCCGTTCCACCCACTCCTCGGGAGTGCGTTCGGCCACCCGCCGCAGCACCGCGTTCACGAACCCGGCCCGCCCCTGCCCGTACTCCGCTCGCACCAGCGCGACGGAGGTGTCGACCGCCGCGTGCGCGCCGATCCGGGTGCGCAGCAGCTGATAGGTCCCCAGCCGCAACGCATCCAGGAGCGGTCCGTCGATCTCCTCGACACCTCGCCCCGCGCACTCCGCGATCACCGCGTCCAGCAGCCCCTGCGACCGCGAGGCTCCATAGGTCAACTCGGTGGCCAGCGCGGCATCACGCCCACTGATATGCCGCTCCCGCAGCAGTCCGGGCAGCACCAGATTCGCGTAGGCATCCCGCTCCCGAACGGCTCGCAGCACATCCCGCGCCACCACCCGCACCGGATCGGCCCCGGCCCGCTCGGCCCGCCGGGCCGCGGCACTGCTCATGCCGGCCTTCGCGTCCGCCGCGGTCCGCTTCGGTCCCCGGCCCCCCTGCCCCGCGGTGCTTTCGCGATCGAACGAGCCACTCCGGCCGCCCGCCCGGTCACCACCGACGGAACGTCCGCCCGTGGACGCCGTGTGGTCACGTCCCGCACCCCGCCTCTCGCCACCGCGAGACCCGCGATCCGACCGGTTCGACCCGGAATCCCGGTCCCCTTCCGAGAATCCGCCGCGCCGGTCGTCGCTCTGCCGACCGCCGGCCGCCGAATCGCGCCCGCGGCCGGTGCCCGACCCATACCCGTCACGCCCGCGATTTCCGCCACTCGACCGGTTCGACCCCGAATTGCGGTCTCCCGCAGGGCGTTCGCCCTTGCCGAAGCCTGCGCGCCGCTGGTCCCCGCCGTCGGCCCCGCGCGATCCGGAGGATCCTGCCGCACCCGAATCGCCTGCCGTCCCGGCGGAGCGGCGGAAGCCGCGGCGCTGGTCACCCTCACCGGATTGCGTGCCGCCCCTAGAGTTCGCACCGCGTGTGTCGTCGGTTCCGTATCCCGGCGCGCGGCGCTGATCACCCTGGGATCGGTCGCTCGCCCGCGAGGTGCCCGAATCCCCGGCGGATGCGGAGCGGCGGAAGCCGCGGCGCTGGTCGCCGTCGCCGGACTGCGGGCGACCGCCGGTGCGCGAATCGCGGTCGCGGCCTTCGCCGTCCGGGCGGGTCACTCGACCACCGTGCCGGGCTCGAGGCGGGCGCCGCGGGCCCAGTCCAGGGCGGGCATCATGCGTTTGCCCTGGGGCTGGACCTGGGTGAGGCGGACCGCGGTGCTCGCGGTGCCGAGGTAGACGCCGGTCTTGCGAATGTCGATGGTGCCGACCGGGAGCGTCTCCTCCACCATCTCGACGGGGCCGAGTTTGAGGCGTTTGCCGTCGATTTCGGTCCAGGCGCCGGGGGCGGGGGTAACCGCGCGAATCCGGCGGTCGATGGCGAGGGCGGGCTGGCTCCAGCGGATGCGACCGGCCTCGGGATCCACCTTGGGGGCGTAGGAGATACCGTCCAGGGGCTGCGGAATCGCGTGCACGGTGCCGTCTTCCACAGCGTCGAGGGTGGATTCCAGCAGGACCGAACCGCTGTCGGCGAGCCGTTCCAGCAGCGAGCCCGCGGTGTCGGCGACGGCGATGCGCTCGGTCATGGTGCCGAAGACCGGGCCGGTGTCGAGGCCCTTCTCGATGCGGAAGGTCGACGCGCCGGTGTACTCGTCACCGGCGAGGATGGCGGCCTGCACCGGTGCGGCGCCGCGCCAGGCGGGCAGCAGCGAGAAGTGCAGGTTGATCCAGCCGTGCCGGGGAATGTCGAGCACCGGTTCGGGCAGCAGCGCGCCGTAGGCCACCACCGGGCAGCAGTCGGGCGCCAAAGCCGTCAGCTGCTCGATGAATTCGGGCTCCGACGGCCGCTTGGGCGTGAACACGGGAATCCCGTGCTCGTCGGCCAGCCGCCCGATGGGCGAGCGGGTGATCTTGCGGCCGCGTCCGGCCACCGCGTCCGGCCGGGTCACCACCCCGACCACCTCGTGCCTGGAGGATTCGATGAGCCGCCGTAGCGACGGCACCGCCGGTTCGGGGGTTCCCGCGAAGACCAGACGCATATCAGCGACTCCGTTCCCGGTCACCGGCCGCCGCGCGACGCCCGCCACCGATCTCGGACGCCGGCAGCACCGTGACTCCCTGTGTGAACCAACCGGATTCCCGGATGGTACGCATGGCCTCCTTGCGCGAGGCCGACTCCAGCCGCTGCAGGAACAGCACCCCGTCGAGATGGTCGGTCTCGTGCTGCACGCAGCGCGCCAGCAGCCCCTCGGCCCGGAACTCGACCGGCTTGCCGTCCATGTCGACACCGCGGGCCAGCACGGTCAGCGGGCGCGTCACGTCGAAGCGCACGCCCGGAATCGACAGGCAGCCCTCCGGCCCGGTCTGGGTCTCGTCGCCGATCACCTCGAAGACCGGGTTGATCAGATGCCCCTGCGCGTCGCCGGTGTCGTAGACGAATACCCGAAGCCCGACCCCGATCTGCGGGGCCGCCATGCCGACGCCCCCGCTCTCGTACATGGTGTCGATGAGGTCGGTCACCAGCTGGCGCACCTCCCGGTCGAACGTCTCGACCTCCGCCGCGCGGGCGCGCAGGATCGGATCGCCGAACAGGCGGACAGGCTGGATGGTCACGGGCAGCTCCCGATAGCGAACGAATACGGTCGTCTCATTTTACGGACGCCCGTGACCACCCTGATCAGGAATGCGCCGCCAACACGACATCGCTGATGCCGGTGCCCAGTGCGACCGGCACGCAGGCCGGTGTCACGGGGTGCGCGGGATCGAGCAGATTGACCACCAGCCGCTGCACGAACGGGTCGTACACCAGGTGGAAATGCCCGGTCAGGTCCTCCGCGCACTGCTCCTGCAGCACGATATTGGTGGCGCCCGCGCCATGCAGCGCGATGTTGGTGTTGGGCTGGATCATTTCATCGACGCGACTGCCGATCGTCGTGTATTTCACACCGGGCACCGTGTCGCCGCCCGCGTTCAGGTCCCTGATGAACGGCGATCCGGCCGCCTGTTGAATGGCGGCGGTGGAGGACCCCATCTCCACGAGCTTGTAGATGCCCGGCACCGCGTCGGCGATCGGCACCAGCCCGTACATGATCCCGCCGTAGCTGGGCGAGGCCAGGCCGATCCACTGGCCGACCTTCGGCGCGCCGCCGAGCTTGTTGATCCAGTACCGGGTCACGCTGGCGCCCTGCGAGAATCCGACCAGATCCACCTGGGTGGCCCCGGTCGCGGCGAGCACCTGATCGACGAAGGTGCCGATCTGCGCGGAGCTGGCCCACACGTCCTCGGTGCCGTAGGTGTCCTTGCCGGGTTTGCCGCCGTAGTTGAGGGCGAACACGCAGATCCCGGCCTGGGCCAGGAGTGGGCTGATGCCCGACCAGTCGGAGTAGGCCGAGGAGTCGGTGCCGTGTGCGAGCACCACCGGGCGCGGATGCTCCGCGGTCGGTTTGCAGCCGAAGTCGTTGGCGCCCTGGGGCGCCGCGTCCGGATGCTCCTTGAGATAGCGGGCCGCCGCCAGATGTTCGGTCTGCGGCGGCCCCTGTTGCGCCGGTACCTGCAGTACCGGAATCACGGCCGGTTCGGCCTGTGCGTACGTCCCCGTCGGTGTGGCGGCCGTACCGATCACGGCGGCCGCCAGCGCCATCACCCCCACCGGTGCCACGCGGCGCAGTGCGCGGGTCCGGCTCCTCTGTTGTCCCATGTCACAAGATCGCATGGGGCGCTTTTGTCCCATGTCACGATCTTCGCCGGAATCGGCCCGAATGTTCCAGCCAGAAGCGAGGTTTCGAGGCCATTACTTTTCGGGTGTGTCGTCCTCGGCGAGGATCCGGTAGAGCGAGCGGCGCGCCTCGGTGAGCACCTCGGCCGCCTTGGCCGCCTGCTCCTGCGTGCCGACCGCGGCCACCTGGGCGACCGCGCCCATCAGCTGGCCGACCAGTCCGCGCAGGTCCAGGGCCTGATCGCCGACGCCGTCCTTGACGTCCTGCCAGGGATCGCCCAGCTCGGTGCGGTTGGCCTCGACGTACTCGACACCGGATTCGGTGAGCTTGGCCGTCTTTCGACCCGACACCTTCTCGATCAGCACCAGCCCCTCGTCCTCGAGCTGCGCGAGCGCGGGATAGATGGAGCCCGGGCTGGGACGCCAGACATCCTGGCTGCGTTCGCGAATCTGCTGGATCAGCTCGTAGCCGTGCATGGGCCGCTCCTGCAGCAGCAGGAGGATAGCCGCGCGGACATCGCCGCGCCGGCCGCGCCCGCCCCGGCCGCGACCGCGGCCGAAGTGCGGACCGGGTCCGAAGCCGGGACCGAAGTCCGGGCCGAAACCACGACCGTGGCCGTGGCGGTGCGGGCCGAAGTCGCCGCGCGGGCCACGCGGGCCACCGCGACGCATCCGCGGGTGTTCGGGGCCCTGCTGCTCTTCGGCGCGCAGTCGCCGCCAGGGGCCGCGGCCCCGTTCGATGTTGTCCATGTTCTCCATGGTCGTGCCTCCTTCAAGGCTCGTCGTTGTGTTTGTTGCTATCGACGATATATCGACAATCTATCCACGACAAGAGTGGAGCGAGACACAAACCGTCCGGTTTGGACTTAGACGGTCAGGAGACCATGGGTGCGGACGGCCTCCCACAGCCCGGACGGGCGTTCAGCCGTCGGCAGTGGGTCGACCAGGGCGAATGCGCAGCCGATAGCGGCCGCACCACCGTCGGCCTCGGCGCTGTCGCCGACCATGAGGGTGTTCGCCGGGGTCGCGCCGAGGTTGTCGAGCGCCGATTTGAAGATGCGCGCGTCGGGTTTGATCGCACCGATTTCGAAGGACAGCGCGTAATCGCCGATATATCGATCCCAGCCGCGATCGGCGAAGGCCGGGCGGATGTCGAACGCGATATTGCTGACCATGCCCACCCGCACGCCGCTCTCGTGCAGCGCGCGCAGCACCTCACCGGTATCCGGGTAGGGCGTCCAGCCGTCCGGATCGAGCAGCAGCTCGTAGACCTGCAGAGCCTGCGCGTGCGGAACACCGGTCTGCTCGAGCACCTCCAGATAGGCGCGGCGGTGCAGCGCCGGATCGAGATCCCGATTCTCCCAGGCATATTGGCCCTCGGCATCGAACCGCACGATCTGCCCCACGGGCGCGGTGAGCCGGCGCATGATCTCGGCGATCTCGCGGGTATCGAGCAGGCGACCGGCGGCGTCGGTGAGCTGTGCGTCGTGGAAGGCGGACTCCTCGAATCGGAAAACCGTACCGGAGAAGTCGAACAGCACCGCGTCGATCGCCATCCCGCCACCCTACACAGGCGACCCCGCCGAGAACGTCGCCGAATCCCGCACCTGCACAAGCAGACTCGTCGTATCCAGCCCGCGCGCCGCAGCAGATATCGATGTGGTCGCCACGCAACCACGCCGGGTCCCCGCGACACCGCGGTGACCGGTCAGCCCGCTCGCGCATTGCCCCGCCGGTCCGTGAGCCGAACCACTACTCCTCAACTTGTCTGAGGAATTTGCTACGGTGGGCCCATGACGGATCCGGTGCTGAACGTGAGCGACGTGACGGTGGTGCGCGGCGGAAACCCCATCCTGCAAGGGGTTTCGCTCACCGTGCGCGCCGGTGAGCACTGGGCGCTACTGGGTCCCAACGGCGCGGGCAAGACCACCTTGCTGCGCATGCTCGGTGCGTTCGAGCATCCGACCCGGGGCAGCGTGGAGGTGCTCGGGGAGCGGCTGGGCCGGGTGGACATGCGCGCCCTGCGGGCCGGCATCGGCCATGTCGATCCGCGCCACGCCCCGAGCGGCCCGCTCACGGTCCGCGACGTGGTGATCACCGGCGCGACCAACACCGCCGGCCTCATCCCCCGCTGGCACGCGACGCCCGCCCAGCTCGCCGAGGCCGACCGCCTGATCGACCTGCTCGGCCTGTCCCACCGCCGTGACGCCGACTGGCAGATCCTGTCCCAGGGCCAGCGCGGCCGCACCCTCATCGCCCGCGCCCTCATGCCGAACCCGCGCCTGCTCCTGCTCGACGAACCCGCCACCGGCCTGGATCTGGCCGGGCGCGAACAACTCCTGGAACGTCTCGACCTGCTCCAGCGCTCCCACCCCGGCCTCGCCTCGGTCCTGGTCACCCACCATCTGGAAGAACTCCCGCCGGGCACCACCCACGCCATGCTCCTGCGCAACGGCCACACGGTCGCCGCGGGCCCGGTCGGCGAGGTGATCACCACCGCCCACATCAGCGCCTGCTTCGACCACCCGGTCCGCATCCTCCGCGACGAGGGCCGCTGGTCCGTGAGACCCGCTCAGCCTCAACTGAACTGACCCGAACTCGCCGCGCCGCCCGGGCCCGAACCGCACGACCGGCGCCACACTCACGCATCCGCATCCGGCGCGCGCCCCGGCTTCACGAAATTGCGCTCAGCCAGCTGACCCGAGCCGCCCATCTGCCCGAATGGGCCAATGCGCCTCGCGGCCGTATGGGGGGCTCAGGTTGCGGGGACGAGGGAGTCGATCCAGCGTTCCAGCCGTGCGCCTTCCGCTTCCATCATCGCGGGGTCGCGGAAGGTGTTGGTGAGCAGGGAGATTCCCTGGTAGGCGGCCAGCAGGGCGACGGCCAGTTCATGAAAGTCGGTGCGGCCCATGGCGGCGAACTGGGCGTCGATCCAGTCCAGGAGGCCGCGCATGACGGCGGCGAGTTCGCGGTCGAGGCCGTCGGCGCGTTTGTCGAGTTCGGTGGCGAGAGAGCCGGAGGGGCAACCGAATTGGGCGGCGAGGTCGCGCTGGTCGACCCAGCCGCGGACGAGGGCCTTCAGTCGTTCGGCGGGGGCGTCGAAGAGTTCCAGGGCCGCGATGATCTCCTGGGCGGTGCGGGCGTGAGCGCCGATCGCGGCCTGGACCAGCTGATCCTTGGTCTTGAAGTAGTAGTACACGTTGCCCACCGGCACCTCGGCGGCGCGCGCGATATCGGCAATGGTCGTCTTCTCGACGCCCTGTTCGTGGAATACCTTGGCCGCCGCGTCCGCGAGCCGCTCCCGCTTCCCCGCCTTCGCGGCCGTCGCTCGCGGCGCTGAGTTAGTCATACAACTAACTATAGACAATGCCCGGTCACATGCCCTATGGTTCGAGTTAGTCAGCCAACTAACTCAGGAGTGGACAGATGATCGTGGTAACCGGTGCGACCGGAAATGTCGGCAGCGCTCTCGTGCGAGAGCTCGCGGAGGCCGGCGAGAAGGTGGTCGCGGTGTCGCGGGGCGAGAAGCCGGTGGATCTGCCCGAGGGCGCCGAGCACCGCCGCGCCGATATCGGGGAGCTGGACAGCCTCGCCGGGGCGGTGGCGGGTGCGCGGGCGTTGTTCCTGCTCATCACGGGCCCGCAGCTGGTGGCGGGACCGGCGGCCGCCGAGGTGCTGGAAACCGTTGCGGCGGCGGGTGTCCGGCGAGTGGTGTTCCTGTCCTCGCAGGGCGCGGTGACGCGGCCGGGCAGCGACGGCTACGCGCGCACGCTGGAATTCGAGCAGGCGCTGGCCGCTTCGGATCTGGAGTGGACGGTGCTACGGCCGGGCGGGTTCTTCAGCAATACCTTCGCCTGGATCGAGCCGGTGCGGGCCGAGCGGATGATTCCCGCGCCGTTCGGGGATGTCGGTCTGCCGCAGGTGGATCCGGCCGATATCGCGGCCGTGGCCGCGGCGGCGCTGCGGGAGGACGGCCATGATCGGCAGGTCTACACGGTGACCGGTCCCGAGCTCGTCACCCCGCGCCAGCAGGCACAGGCGCTGGCGGCCGCACTGGGCGAGCCGCTGCGGTTCGCGGAGCTCACCCGCGAGCAGGCCCGGGTGAACATGCTGCGGTTCATGCCGGAATCGGTCGCCGACCACACGCTCACCATCCTCGGTGAGCCGACGCCCGAGGAGCAGCTGGTCAGCGGCGATGTCGAGCGGGTGCTGGGCCGCCGGGCAACCGGATACGCCGAATGGGCGGCCCGCGTGGCTCCGGCCTTCCGGTGAATCTCGCCATTGAACATTTAGTACGCTATCGCTTATCGTAAGCATATGCATACTAAATCGTTCTCGGACGGCACCGTGCTGATGCCGTGGAATCCCGGCCCGAATCACCAGTTCTCGGGCCCGGTCTTCGTCAGCGTCACCGATTTCCTCGCGAGCTCGGAGACGGAGTCGCGCGAGATCTATACGACCGGGCTGGAATTGGGGAAAACGTGGCCGGTCATGCAGGGCGCGGTCGGCCTGTGGCTGTGGGGCAGGCCGGCCGAGTTCCGCGGCGGCTCGATCTCGGTGTGGGAGTCGGAGCGGGATATGCGCCGGTTCGTGCGGTGGCCGGTGCACACCGCGATCGTGCGGGCCTGGCGCGGCCGGGTCGGCATCGGCGTCGACTCCTGGCAGGCCGAAAAGTTCGACGCCGACGCGATTCTGACCCGCGCCGGCGACACGATCGAAAGGCCGCACCGGCGCGCCGCCTAATCTTGTCCGCATGACAGACCGTCCGGACCTGGCAGCGATGATCGTCCCCCTGGGCCGCGCCCTCATGGCGGCCGAGCAACCGGTGCTCGCCGCACACGGACTCACCATGTGGGCGTACGTCGTGCTGCTGCATCTGGACGAGGGGCCCGCGCGGGGTCAGGGCGTGCTGGCGCAGGAGATCGGGGCGGACAAGACGCGCATCATCGCGGTGCTCGACGACCTGCAGGAACGCGGCCTCATCGAACGCCACCCCGATCCGGCCGACCGCCGGGCCCGGCTGCTCGCCCTCACCCCCGAGGGCCGTCGCCTCCGCGACGCGGCGCAGGCCGGGATCCAGGCCCAGGAGGATCACCTGCTGGGCAAGCTCCCCGCCGCCGATCGCCGCGGCTTCCTCAATGCCCTCATCACCCTCGCCGCCCTCCCCCGCGACGAAATCACCGGCCCCTGACCGAGTTCAGCCGATGTCGATGGGGTCGATCTGGACGCGCAGGGGCGCGTCGGAGCGATGAGTACTGCGGACGGCCTGAGCGGCGGTGAGGGCACGGGAGAGGGCCGCGCCGGTGGCGCGGTCGGCGCGCAGGATCATGCGTTCGACCTCGGCGGGAGAGTCGCCGGAGGAGAACGGCTTTCGCGCACCCGGCGGCAGCGGCACCGGACCCAGGATCTCGACGCCGTCGGGAAGCTGTGCCTCGCCGAGCAATTCGGCGATGGAGTCCGAGGTGCCGTCGATGGCGGCGAAGCGGACCGCGGGCGGGAAGCGCACCTCCGTGCGCTGCTCGAGCTCGAAACCGGCGTGCCACACCGGATCCCAGCGCACCAGCGCCTGCACGGTCGGGATCCCGGCGTCGGCCATGACGATGACCCGGCCACCGGGGCGCACCAGCGCCGCGGCCGACATCCAGCGGCGCAGGGCATCCTCGGCGGCGCGGAGATCGGCGCGGCCGAGCAGGGCCCAGCCGTCGAGCAGCATGGCGACCGCGTAACCGCCGGGCACCCGGGGTTCCGCGCCGATGGTGGACACCACGACCTGCGGGCCCTCCGGCACGGTGTTCAGGATCGACGACCCGCCCGAACCTCGCACGGGCACACCGGGAAACGCGCGTCCCAGTTCTTCGGCCGTGCGCGACGCACCGATGACGACGGCCCGCAGCGCCCGCGATCCGCAGGCTCCGCAGCGGAAGGCCGCCTCGGTGATCCCGCACCATCGGCAGGCCGGACTCTGCGCCTCGGCCACCCCTTCCCGCCCGCTGCGCAGCGCGGCACGTGACGCGGGCGCGCTGTCCGGCAGCGCCAGTGGACCGTTGCAATGGCGGCAGCGCGCCGGGGTCCGGCACTTGGCGCAGGCCAGCGCCGGGATGTATCCGCGCCGCGGCACCTGAACCAGCACCGGCCCACCGGCTTTGATCGCCTTGCGCGCCTCCGTGAACGCCACGGCCGGAATGCGGATGGCCTGCGCGATCGGGTCCCGCTCCAATGCCGCGTCGGTATCGCCGGGCGCGGTGATGCGCGGCATGGCCTGCCGCACCACGGCCCGATCCGCGAGCAGATCGTGCGCCCAGCCGGATTCGACGATCGCCTGCACCTCGGCCGTCCGCGAGAACCCGCCCGCCACGAACGCCGCCCCGGTCTCGTGCGCCCGCAACATGGCCACTTCCCGCGCATGCGGATACGGCGACCGCGGTTCGGCGAAGGTATCGTCCCCGTCATCCCAGATGGCGATCAGCCCAAGGTCTTTCACCGGCGAGAACACGGCACTGCGCGTCCCCACGACGACCCGCGCCTTCCCACGCAACACCGACAGCCACCGCCGATACCGCGCCGAGGGCCCCAGCCCCGCCGCCAGCCCCACCGCCGACTCCCCCACCAGCACAACACATTCCCCCAGCACCCGATCCAGATCCCGCTGATCCGGCACCATGATCACCGCACTGCGGCCGCCACGCACGGTCACCGCCGCCAGCTCCGCCAGCCGCCGCGCCCAGTCCTCCCCCGGCAATGCCTGCCACCCCGCCCGCGGCCCGCGCCCCGCCGCCAGCGCGCCCAGGAACGAATGCCCGTGGACATACCGCCCCCACGCCGGGAACTCAGCGGCCGACGTCGGCGAAGCAGCAGTCACCGGCTGCTCCCCGGACTCGTCCGCCGGCGCCGCGGCCGCTGACGCCGTCGAGTGGTCGCCGGTGCCGAGCACAACCAGATCAGGCTGCGCAGCAACGGTTCCCGTCGAGCTTTCGGCGGCGACCGCGCCCGAATCGACGGCCACAGCCATCGACACCGAATCCCTGTCGGCGACAAGAGTCACCTCATCGGCGGATACATCGCTGCCCTGGACCGGGGCGGTGTCCGCACCCTCGCCGTGCGCGACGTCCCCGATGTCGCTTCTGCCTTCCGCGATCGCGAGTGCCGACTCCCCCGCCGATTCGGCACCTTGCGGAACGGGGTGTGCGGCAGCGTCTTCAGCGTTTCCGGGCGCGACGGAGATCGTCGCGTCACTCGGATGCGATGCGGTGGTGCGGGCCTGCGTAACGTCGGGGTGGGCCGAATCATCCACTGCCACAACAGGATCAGCGGCCGGTGGGCTCTTCTTCGAAGTGCGCTTGGGCTTTTCGGGCTTTTCCACGCCCTCGGATTCGACCTTGGCGTGGCGGGGCGGGATGGCGAGGCGGAGGACGTCCGCGCGGGTGCCCGCGTATCGGGCGGCCACGGCGGTGACGAGCGCGAGGATCTCCGGGGTGAGGACGCGTTCGCCGGAGACCACGCGTTCGAGGCGGACGAGTTTGCCGGTGTGATCGGACTTTTCGCGGCGTTCGAGGAGGTAGCCGTCGACGAGGCGGCCGGAGAAGCGGACGCGGACGCGAACGCCGGGCTGGGCGAGTTCGTCCATCTCGGGCGGGACCAGGTAGTCGAAATCCCGGTCCAGGTGGGCGGGTTCGAGCAGGGGCAGGACCCGCGCGATCGGGCGGGACTCGCCAACGCGCTCCACCTCCCTGCGCTTGGCGGGAGCGTCGGACTCGGAGGGGGTCTCCGTGCCCGACGCTCCCGTCGAGAGTGGTGGGGTGCCGGTCAATTACAGCCCGGCGGCCGCACGCAGCTTCTCCGCGCGGTCGGTGCGCTCCCACGGCAGATCGACGTCGGTGCGGCCGAAGTGGCCGTAGGCGGCGGTCGGCGCATAGATCGGGCGCAGCAGGTCCAGGTCGCGGATGATCGCGCCGGGACGCAGGTCGAAGACCTGACCGATGGCGTCGGAGATCTTGATCGGGTCGATCAGCTCGCTGCCGAAGGTCTCGACGAACAGGCCGACCGGGGCGGCCTTGCCGATGGCGTAGGCGACCTGGACCTCGACCCGCTCGGCCAGGCCGGCGGCGACGACATTCTTGGCGACCCAGCGCATGGCGTAGGCGGCCGAGCGGTCGACCTTCGACGGATCCTTGCCCGAGAAGGCGCCGCCACCGTGGCGGGCCATGCCGCCGTAGGTGTCGACGATGATCTTGCGGCCGGTCAGGCCCGCGTCACCCATGGGTCCACCGAGCACGAACTTGCCGGTCGGGTTGACCAGCAGGCGGACATCGGAGGTGTCCAGCGGGTTGGGCAGCTGGAGCTCGCCGAGCACCGCGTCGACGACCTTCTCGCGGATGTCCGGGGTGAGCAGGTTGTCCAGGTCGATGTCGGCCGCGTGCTGGGTCGAGATGACCACGGTGTCGAGGCGCTTGGGGATGGCGCCGTCGTACTCGATGGTGACCTGGGTCTTGCCGTCGGGACGCAGGTACGGCAGCACGCCGGACTTGCGGACCTCGGTCAGGCGGCGAGACAGCTTGTGCGCCAGCGAGATCGGCAGCGGCATCAGCTCGGGGGTCTCGATGGTGGCGTAGCCGAACATCAGGCCCTGGTCGCCCGCGCCCTGACGGGCGATCTCGTCGTCCTCGCCGCCCACGCGGGCCTCGTGCGAGGTGTCCACGCCCATGGCGATGTCCGGCGACTGGGCGCCGATGGCGACGTTCACGCCGCAGGAGGCGCCGTCGAAACCCTTTGCGGAGGAGTCGTACCCGATCTCCAGGACCTTCTCGCGGACGATGGTCGGGATATCGGCGTAGGCCGTGGTGGTGACCTCACCGGCCACGTGCACCTGACCGGTGGTCACCAGGGTCTCCACCGCGACCCGGCTGCGCGGATCGGCCGCGAGCAACGCGTCGAGGATGGAATCGCTGATGGCATCACAGATCTTGTCGGGGTGACCCTCGGTCACCGACTCACTGGTGAATAGGCGGCTGCCAGACGTGCGCACAGTTGTTCCCTCTCCCTCAACGGGTTTCTCGTATCGGGTGGCGACAGTAGCGTCTCCGCTGCATCGCACAACCCTTTGTCTCAGGTTATTCCAATATGTTCGTCACAGGGGCGAGCCGCCCTCGTTAAGAACACATCGTGACTCAGACAGTCGCCGTTAATCTGCCGTCCCAGCGGGAGACAGCGGCAAGTGCCCGAACCCTGCGGTGCCGAGGCTTCAGCGGAGCAAGGGGCCGAGTGCATCCAGCACCCGGCTGGCCAGCAGTGCCTTGGACCCGTGGTCCAGGGCGATCTCGGTGCCGTCGGCACCGAGCAACCAGCCGTCGTTGGTGTCGACCTCGAAGGCCTTCCCCTCCCCGACGGCATTCACGACCAGCAGGTCGCAGCCTTTACGGGCCAGTTTGGCCCGGGCGTGGGTGAGCACATCCGCGTGCTCGTCCCCGGTCTCGGCGGCGAAGCCGACGATCGCGGTGCCCGGTAGGTGCCCGTCGCGACGGGACTGCACCAACCCGGCCAGGATATCCGGTGTCTTGGCGAGCGCGATCGAATCCGGTTCTCCCGCACCCTTTTTGATCTTGGCCGCCGCCACGTTCACCGGACGGAAGTCGGCCACCGCCGCGGCCATGACGACCGCGTCCGCACCCAGCGAGTGCTTGTCGACGGCCACCTTCAGCTGTTCGGCGGTGGTCACGTGCACGACCTCGACCGCGGCCGGCGGTTCGAGCCCGATGGTATTGCCCGCGATCAGCGTCACCTGCGCACCGCGCTGGGCGGCCAGGCGGGCGATCGCGTAGCCCTGCTTGCCGGAACTCCGATTGCCCAGGAAGCGCACCGGATCCAGCGGTTCCCGGGTGCCGCCCGCGGACACCACGACGCGGCGGCCCTCGAGGTCGCGCGGCAGGGCGTCGGCGCGTTCGAGCAGCAGCCGGGCCAGACCGAAGATCTCCTCCGGCTCGGGCAGCCGGCCCGGGCCGGTGTCGGTGCCGGTCAGCCGGCCCGAGGCCGGTTCCATGACCACGGCGCCGTGCGCGCGCAGCGTCGCCACGTTCGCCCGGGTGGCCGGGTGCTCCCACATCTCGGTGTGCATGGCCGGGGCGAACAGGATCGGACAGCGCGCGGTCAGCAGCGTCGCGGTCAGCAGATCGTCGGCGCGGCCCTGCGCGGCACGGGCCATGAGGTCCGCGGTGGCGGGGGCGATGACGACCAGGTCGGCCTCCTGGCCGAGGCGCACGTGCGGCACCTCGGGCACATCGGCGAAGACACCGGTGTGCACGGGGTGGCCGGACAGCGCCTCGAAGGTGGCCTTGCCGACGAATTGCAGCGCCGACTCGGTGGGAATGACACGAACCTCGTGCCCGGTTTCGGTGAACCGGCGCACGAGGTTGCAGCTCTTGTAGGCGGCGATACCGCCGCCGACTCCGACGACGATCCGGGTCACCGCGGGACTACTCCCCTTCGGAGTGCTCGAGCAGGTCGGCGTGGATCTCGCGCATCGCCACCGACAGCGGCTTCTCCTGCAGACCCGGCTCGACCAGCGGACCGACGTATTCGAGAATGCCGTCGCCGAGCTGGTTGTAGTAATCGTTGATCTGGCGGGCCCGCTTGGCCGCGTAGATGACCAGCGCGTACTTGGACGAAGTCCGCTCCAGCAGTTCGTCGATCGGCGGGTTGGTGAGGCCGACCGGAGTGTCGTAGGCGGGCGCGGTCTTGATGTCCGTACTCACTAGGAGGACTCCTGCGGGGTTGTTCGGAAGGGTGGCGTCCGGCTCACTTCGAAGACGAGCCGGTGGTTCGGGACCTATGACCCCGAATTTGTGCTAACGAACAACGATACCAACTGCTCACAGGCGCTGGTCACGTGGTCGTTCACGATGACGATGTCGAACTCGTCACATGCAGCCAATTCGGTGCGAGCGGTCTGCAGACGACGCTCGATCACCTCGGGCGATTCCGTCCCGCGCGAGGTCAGGCGGGACACCAGCTCGTCCCAGCTGGGTGGGGCCAGGAAGACCAGTTTGGCTTCCGGCATGGTCTTGCGGATCGAGCGCGCGCCCTCGAGGTCCACCTCGATCAGGACGTGATGTCCGGACGTGAGCGCTTCCCGCACGGGTGCGGCCGGGGTGCCCGACCGCTGCAGTCCACCATGGATGTCGGCCCATTCGAGCAGTTCGCCCGCCTCGATCATGGCGTCGAACTTCTCACGGGTGACGAATCGGTAGTCCCGGCCGTCGACCTCCCCGGGCCGCGGAGCCCGGGTGGTGGCCGACACACTGAATACCAATTCGGGCAGTCGTTCGCGCACGCAGCGCACGACGGTGGACTTACCGACGGCCGAGGGGCCGACCAGGACAACCAGTCGACCCTTCCGAGTGTGTTCGACCACCCTCGGATTATTCGGCGCTGAAGTCGAACCGGGCCAGCAGCGCCTTACGCTGCCGGTCGCCCAGTCCGCGCAGGCGGCGGGTGGGAGCGATCTCGAGCTCGCTCATGATCTCGGCCGCCTTGACCTTGCCAACCTTCGGCAGGGCCTCGAGCAGCGCCGAAACCTTCATCTTGCCGAGGACTTCGTCCTTCTCGGCGTCCGCAAGGACCGTCTTCAGATCGGTGCCACCACGCTTCAAGCGCTCCTTGAGCTCCGCCCGAGCGCGGCGAGCGGCAGCCGCCTTCTCCAAAGCAGCGGCGCGCTGCTCGTCAGTCAGCTGGGGAAGGGCCACGGTTCCTCCGTCTCATCGTTCATTGCTTGATCTACCTCCGGTAACCCGGTGGTCTCAGCGACCGTACCCACGACGCTTGCCGATTGCGAACCCACCCCCCAGGTCAGCGCGTGATTCGGGCCGCGACCGGGCCGGATGGGCAGCGGCGCGGGCAGTGCCGGACCGCCCCCCGCGATCGGCTCGGCACGGTCGCGAATAGCCTTGCAGCCTGGGCTTTTTCACGGACTTGACAGGGCCCGGGAGAGGTCGGACGGGCCTCGCACAAAACCGTGACCGACCTGTAATCACGCGACCTGGATTTTTCTTGGATTTCTCGGCGTGTCGTTCGATTCAGTACCGCGTGTCGCGTATCACCCGAGGCACTGCGAACGGTGCCGAAACACACAATTCCGACACCTTCCCGTGCAGGTCGGGCCGGTTCGGGGCAGCCCCGCCACCGCCGGAACGGCCCGTTTTCCACCCCTCACGCGGCCACTGACGGCTTAAACCTCCCGGCACCGAGAACTACGCCCGCCGCGGTGCGGCGGGCGTGAGAGAGGCGATACGGACAAGCGTTCGATCGCCCGCCGGAAGGGTTCGCCAACAGCGAACAAGATCGCGTCAGTCGTCGTAGTGGCACAGCTCCACGAGCGTGCCCTCCGGAGCCCGCACGTGCGCCACGCGCATGCCCCACGCGGGCTGATCGGCGGGCTCGGCGGCGATCCGGGCGCCGCGCTCGCGCAGGGTCTCGACGGCCGAGTCGACATCGGCGACGCGCAAAACCACGACGACCGTGTCGATCTCGCCGCGCGGGCGGTGCGCGGCGCCGATCGCGGCGTCCATGTAGGCGCGGGTGAACAGCGCGAGATCCTGGCCGCCGAGGGTGAAGCAGGCGTACGGGCCGGCGTCGGATTCGGGGACGTCGCCGGGCACCTCCTGCTTCAGGGGCAGGCCCAGGACGTCGCGATAGAAGCGATAGCTGGACGCGAAATCGTCCACCAGGACGCGGGTTTGGCCGTAGGAGACGAGGCCGAGGCCGGCGTCGGACATGAGAAATCCCACCTTTCTACCGAGCGGTCGGGTTTCAGCCTAGTGCTCCGGGGAAGGCGGCCGATCAGGCCCTCCGAGACGGAATCAGTTGCTCTCCATAGCGATTCGCAGGCCCAGCCCAACCGCGATGCCGCCCTCGCCGGCAACTCCCGCGCGGCGGCCAGGTTCCGGTTCGGATCCGCTTCAGGCTGCGGGCCAGAAGTCCTTCAGGCCCGGGGCTGCCTCCACACCCTGCCGCAGACCCGCTTCATAGGCAGGTTCGAGGGCAGCGGCGTTGAACAGATCGGGACCGTAGGCGGCAATGGCACCTGCGTCCGGGACGATGAAACTCGTTGCCGCGCCGCCCAGGTCACGATCGGATGGGCTGTGCGGGAACAGGTGGGCCAGGGGTTCGATGATCAGGATGCGTTCCGCGCCCGCCGCCAGGTCGGCATTGATAGGTGAGCGCATACCGCCGTCGATGTAGAAGGTGCCGTCGACCAGGATGGGCGGGAAGACGCCGGGGACCGACGTGCTGGAGGCAAGGGCCTCGGGGAGGGTGGCCTTGCCATCGGGGGTCCAGACCTGGAGTTCGCCGGTGGTGACGCTGCAGGCGGTGATCCGGAGGTCGCGTCGCGGCCATTCGGCATTGCCGACGAAGGCGCCTATGCGGGCGACGTGGTCGGCCGGATCGCCGACGTTCATTTCGAGTGCACGGACGCCGGCGCGGCGGCGGGCCTCGTTCGGGTCCAGACCAGGAGTGGCCAGAATGCCCATGATTTCGCCGAAGGCATTCGGGTCGAAGTTGATCGGCGGGGTGTCGGAGTCCGGGGAGGGCCGCCGGAGCAGCATGTTCAGATCGACCTCGGCGGCGAGCGCCGCGCCGACGACGGCACCGGCGGAGGTGCCGACGATTCGCTCGGCAAGTGCGGTGTCGATACCGTTCTCGCGCAGGCCGATGACAACGCCCGCCATCCAGCTCAGGCCGACCGCGCCACCCCCTCCGAGAACGAGCGCGTGACGAATTCCGTTGGGCGGCACTGCGGCAGACATGCCGCCCACTCTATCCCGAGTTCGACCGAACCGGAGGTGGTTCCTCCGAAAATCGGATTCAGGAACCACACCTGGTGAAGGCGTCCGGTAGCGCACCGTCACCGTAGATTCCGGCGGTCCGGCTCTCGAAGCGCGGCCCCTGCGGGGCCAGGGCGATGATGTCGTCGTAGGAACCCAGCGCCGAGAACTGGGCGGCAAATTGCTTGGTGGTGTCCACCTGCACCACGCCGACCGGGGTGAAGGCGTGCACCTTGTTGCCCTCCCGGATCATCAGCGTCCTGCCGGGGTAGTGTGCGAACACCTGGCCGGGCTGATGTGCCTTGGCCGCGAAGGCGGCCAGGGCGGTGCGGCCGTGGATCACCTGCCGGTTGCCGTCGCTGCCGGGGAAGCTGAAAACGCCGTCCTCGGTGAACAATCCGGCCCAGGCGTCGGACTGCCCGTAGTCGAAGTACGGGCCGTAGGCGGCGAAGAGGTTGTCGATCTGGGCGCGGGTCTCCGGGTTCGGGGTGTCGCAGGCGGGCGCGGCGGTGGCGACGCCCGCGCCGATGGGGGTGAGGGCAAGGCAGGCGGCGGCCAGCATGGTGGCGGCGAATGCGGTGGGGCGCATCGGGATTCCTTCCAGGGGGTGGGTGGCTCGATCCTTGGAGCGAGCGGAAGGGCCCGCCAGCGGGTGTCCCGATGACCCGTCCCCGGTGTCCGATGAACGGGAATCGCCCCGGTCGCGCTGGGGCGGCCGGGGCGATTCCGCGTCGGGTAGGGCGTTGCGG
>NZ_JBHZCS010000002.1:29342-35250 GCF_042755705.1 Nocardia sp. NPDC059154 | reverse complement strand
GTATTCAGTTCTGCAGGAAGGCGAATTCCGCTGCGAGCTCGGCGACCCGCTGCTTCAGCGCGGCGACCGACGGCCCCGACCTGAGGACCTCGCGGGAGACGTTCGGCAGGACGGCGCCGAGGCTGCTCGCGGGGACCAGCTTGCGGATCGACTCCGCTCCCCCGCCCTGCGCGCCGACGCCGGGCATGAGGATGGGGCCGTTGAGCGCGCTCAGGTCCGGAGCCGCGTCCAGGGTCGCGCCGACCACCACACCGACGGAACCGAATTCGGCTCCGGCATTGGCGGCCGCGGCGTCGTCGACCATGCGCTGGGCGATGCTGCGGCCGTCGGAGCCAGTGATGTTCTGCAGTTCCACCGCCTCCGGGTTGGAGGTGGCGGCCAGCACGAACACGCCGCGGTCATTGGCCTCGGCGAGGTCCAGAGCCGGTGTGAGGGAACCGAATCCGAGGTACGGGGAGACGGTGACCGCGTCCGTGCCGAGCGGGCCGTCGCCGAGCCAGGCGTGGGCGTAGGCGTCCATGGTGGAGCCGATGTCGCCGCGCTTGGCGTCGGCCAGCACCAGGGTGCCCGCCGCCCGCAGTGCGGCAATCGTCTCCTCCAGCACCAGGATTCCGGCCGAACCGTAGGTCTCGAAGAACGCCACCTGCGGTTTGACCAGCGCCACCCGGCCCGCGAAGGCACGCACGCAGGCGTCGGCGAACTTTGCCACGCCCGCGGCGTCCTCGCTCAGGCCCCAGTCCCGCAGCAGCGGTGGATGCGGGTCGATGCCGACGCACAGCGGGCCGTGCTCGCGCATCGACTCCCGCAGCCGCGCACCGAAGGTCGTCATCCGCGCAGCACCGCGTGGAGTTCCTGCAGGGACCGCACGCCGATGCCGCCGCGAATGGTGGCCTCGATGCCCTGCACGGCCGCGGCCGCGCCCTGCACGGTGGTGATGCACGGGATGTTCGCGCCCACCGCGGCGGTGCGGATCTCGTAGCCGTCCACGCGCGGGCCGTTGTTGCCGTACGGGGTGTTGAACACGATGTCGACGTCGCCGTCCTTGATCATGTCCACGATGCTGGGCTGGTCGGCCACCTCGTCGGAGTGCTTGCGCACCTGATCGCAGGGAATGCCGTTGCGGCGCAGCATTTCCGCGGTGCCCTCGGTGGCGAGGATGCGGAAGCCCAGGTCGTGCAGGCGCTTGACCGGGAACACCATGGCGCGCTTGTCACGGTTGGCGATGGACACGAACGCGGTGCCCTCGGTCGGCAGCGAACCGTAGGCGGCCGACTGCGACTTGGCGAACGCGGTGCCGAAGTCGGCGTCGATGCCCATGACCTCGCCGGTGGACTTCATCTCCGGGGAGAGCAGCGAATCCACGCCGGTGCCGTCGGGGCGGCGGAAGCGGTGGAACGGGAGCACGGCCTCCTTGACCGCGACCGGGGCGTCGATCGGCGCGTAGCCGCCGTCGCCCTCGGCCGGGAGCAGGCCCTCCTTGCGCAGCTCGGCGATGCTGGCGCCCAGCGCGATTCGCGCCGCGGCCTTGGCCAGCGGCACCGCGGTGGCCTTGGAGACGAACGGCACGGTGCGGCTGGCGCGCGGGTTGGCCTCGAGGACGTAGAGCACGTCGTCCTTGAGCGCGTACTGCACGTTCAGCAGGCCCTTCACGCCGATGCCCTTGGCGAGCGCGGCGGTGGAGCGGCGCACGGCCTCGATATCGCTGCGGCCCAGGGTGATCGGGGGCAGGGCGCACGCCGAGTCACCGGAGTGGATACCGGCCTCCTCGATGTGCTCCATGACGCCGCCCAGGTAGACCTCCTCGCCGTCGCACAGGGCGTCGACGTCGATCTCGATGGCGTCCTCCAGGAACCGGTCGACCAGCACCGGGTGGTCCGGGGTGATCTCGGTGGCGCGGGAGATGTAGTCCTCGAGGGACTTCTCGTCGTAGACGATCTCCATGCCGCGGCCGCCCAGCACGTAGGACGGGCGCACCAGCACCGGGTAGCCGATCTCGTTGGCGATCTTCTTGGCCTGCGGGAAGGTAGTGGCGGTGCCGTACTTGGGAGCCGGAAGACCGGCTGCCACCAGGACATCGCCGAACTCGCCGCGGTCCTCGGCCAGGTCGATGGCCGCCGCGGAGGTGCCGACCACGGGCACGCCCGCGTCGGTGAGGCGCTGGGCCAGGCTCAGCGGGGTCTGGCCGCCGAGCTGGCAGATGACGCCCGCGACGGTGCCGGACTCGGTCTCGGCGTGGTACACCTCGAGCACGTCCTCGAAGGTGAGCGGCTCGAAGTAGAGGCGGTCGGCGGTGTCGTAGTCGGTCGACACGGTCTCCGGGTTGCAGTTGACCATGATCGTCTCGAACCCGGCGGCCGACAGCGTCTGCGCGGCGTGCACACACGAGTAGTCGAACTCGATGCCCTGACCGATACGGTTAGGACCTGAGCCGAGAATGATGACCTTCTCGCGTTCCTTCTGCGGCGCCACTTCGGATTCCGCGGCGGGATCCAGCTCGTAGGCCGAGTAGTGGTACGGGGTCTTGGCCTCGAACTCGGCCGCGCAGGTGTCGACGGTCTTGAACACCGGGCGGATGCCGAGGCGGTGGCGCAGCTCGCGCACGCCGCCCTCACCCGCGAGTTCCGGTCGCAGCGAAGCGATCTGGCGATCGGAGAGGCCGTAGTGCTTGGCCGTGCGCAGCAGCGGCTCGTCCAGCACGGGGGAGTCGATGATCTCCTGGCGCAGCTCCACCAGGCCCGCGACCTCGGCCACGAACCACGGGTCGATGCCGGAGGCGGCGGCCACGTCCTCGATGCTCGCACCCAGGCGCAGCGCCCGCTCCACCTGGTAGATGCGGCCCTCGGTCGGAACCTTCAGGTCGTCCAGGATGGCCTGCACGTCGGTCCACTCGCCGTCGGGCTGGGTCCAGAAGCCCGCGGCCTTGGTCTCGAGCGAGCGCAGCACCTTGCCCAGGGCCTCGGAGAAGTTGCGGCCCATGGACATCGCCTCGCCGACCGACTTCATGGTGGTGGTCAGCGTCGGGTCGGCGCCCGGGAACTTCTCGAAGGCGAAGCGCGGAGCCTTGACCACGACGTAGTCGAGGGTCGGCTCGAAGCAGGCCGGGGTCTCGCCGGTGATGTCGTTGAGGATCTCGTCGAGGGTGTAGCCGATGGCCAGCTTGGCGGCGATCTTGGCGATCGGGAAACCCGTCGCCTTGGAGGCCAGCGCGGACGAGCGCGACACACGCGGGTTCATCTCGATGACGATCAGGCGGCCGTCGCGCGGGTCCACCGCGAACTGGATGTTGCAGCCGCCGGTGTCGACGCCGACCTCGCGCAGGATGGCGATGCCCAGATCGCGCATCTTCTGGTATTCGCGGTCGGTGAGGGTCATGGCCGGGGCGACGGTGACCGAGTCACCGGTGTGCACGCCCATCGGGTCCACGTTCTCGATCGAGCAGACGATGACGACATTGTCCCTGCCGTCGCGCATGAGCTCGAGCTCGAATTCCTTCCAGCCCAGGATGGATTCCTCGATGAGCACGTTCGCGGTGGGCGAGGCGGCCAGGCCGCCGCCGGCGATGCGATCGAGGTCGTCGTGGTTGTAGGCCATGCCCGAGCCCAGGCCGCCCATGGTGAACGACGGGCGCACGACCACCGGGAAGCCCAGTTCCGCAACGGTTTCGCGGACCTCGTCCATGGTGTAGCAGACCTTGGAGCGCGCCGACTCGCCGCCGACCTTGGCGACGATGTCCTTGAACTTCTGGCGGTCCTCACCGCGCTGGATGGCCTCGAAGTCGGCGCCGATCAGCTCGACGTTGTACTTGTCGAGGATGCCGTTCTCGTGCAGGGCGACAGCGCAATTGAGCGCGGTCTGGCCGCCCAGGGTCGCCAGGATCGCGTCCGGGCGCTCCTTGGCGATGACCTTCTCGACGAATTCCCAGGTGATCGGCTCGACATAGGTCGAGTCGGCGAACTCCGGGTCGGTCATGATGGTCGCCGGGTTGGAGTTCACCAGCGACACGCGCAGGCCCTCGGACTTGAGGACGCGACACGCCTGGGTTCCCGAGTAGTCGAACTCGCAAGCCTGGCCGATGACGATCGGGCCCGAGCCGATCACCAGGATGTGGTTGAGATCGGTGCGGCGTGGCATCAGGCTCCTTCCATCAGCATGGCGAAACGGTCGAACAGGTAGGCGGCGTCGTGGGGTCCGGCCGCGGCCTCGGGGTGGTACTGGACGGAGAAGGCGCGGCCGCTCACCAGCTGCACGCCCTCGACGACACCGTCGTTGGCGCAGACGTGGCTGACCTCGGCCTTGCCGAACGGGGTGTCGAAGACCTCGCCGCGCTCGCCCTCCAGGGCGAAGCCGTGGTTCTGCGCGGTGATCGAGATGCGGCCCGAATGATGCTCGACGACCGGCACATTGATGCCGCGGTGGCCGAACTTCATCTTGTAGGTTTTGCGCCCGAAGGCGCGGCCCAGGATCTGGTTGCCGAAGCAGATGCCGAACAGCGGGATGTCCTCGCCCAGCACCTGCTGGGTGAGCGCCACCATGGCGTCCTGGGTGGCCGGGTCGCCCGGGCCGTTGGACAGGAACACACCGTTCGGGTTCAGTTCTTTGATCTGGTCGAAGGTGACGTTGGACGGCACCACGTGCACCCGCATGCCGCGCTGGGCGAACATGCGCGGGGTGTTGGACTTGATGCCCAGGTCCACCGCGACCACCGTGAAGCGGTGCTCGCCGATCGGGTCGACGGTGTACATCTCGTCGGTGGAGACCTCACCGGCCAGGTCCGCGCCCAGCATGGACTGCTGGCCGTTGACCTTGTCGACCATGTCCTCGTATTCGGTGAGCGACTCACCGGAGAAGATGCCCGCCTTCATGGAACCGCGGGTGCGCAGGTGCCGCACCAGGGCACGGGTGTCGATGCCCGCGATGCCGACGACGTTCTGGTTCTCCAGTTCGTCCTGCAGGGTGCGGGTGGCGCGCCAGTTGGAGGCGCGGCGCGCGGGGTCGCGCACGGCGTAGCCGGCGACCCAGATCTTCGAGGACTCGTCGTCCTCGTCGTTCCAGCCGGTGTTGCCGATCTGCGGCGCGGTGGCCACCACGATCTGGCGGTCGTAGCTGGGGTCGGTGAGGGTCTCCTGGTAGCCCGTCATGGCGGTACAGAACACCGCCTCACCCAAGGTCTGCCCGACGGCGCCGAAGGTCGTCCCGCGGAACACGCGGCCGTCCTCGAGCACCATCACGGCAGTATTTCCGCTGCTCATGCCTCGTCTCCCGTCTTCGTAGCTGCTGCGGTCCATGCCGGGTACACCGCTTTGTCGTCACCGCGGAAACCGGTATCCACCTCGGTTCCCGTCGGCAATGTCCAGCGAATCACCAGCACACCGTCTTCCGTCATTACCTTGCCCGCGTGCCCGCGCTCGGCGCGCACCGCGGTAATGGATTCCTGGGGAATCCAGATCGCCGCCGCGCCGTCCCGCTCCAGCAGGATGCCGCGCTCGAACCGGGTCAGTTCCGCCGTGGCGCGGAAACCCAGGTCGCCCACCGTGATTCGCTGAATCCAGCTGGGGGCGAGGGTGCTGCCGAGGTAGAGCCCCGTGGTCGGCTCCAGCAGCTGCGCGCCGCAGTCGGCGGGCACCGGCGGCAGGTCGCCGATCGCCGAAGCCTGCTTCTGGGCCCGCCGGGTCCACGCCCGGTACATCAGCCACAGGCACAGCGCGAACAGCACCAGCAAAACCAGTACCTGCAGTGTGCGCTCCATTACGGTCCTCCGTGTCCTCTTGGGATGAGCGAGGGGACCTGCGTGGTTACGCAAGCTGCCGCCTCCGGCCCCTGAGCGCTCATCCCGTGGTTCCCCACCCGCCGCTAACCGGCGACGATCTTGCCGTCCCGGGCGGTGAGCCGGCCGCGCAGGAAGGTGGTC
>NZ_JBHZCS010000002.1:0-29332 GCF_042755705.1 Nocardia sp. NPDC059154 | reverse complement strand
CGCCTCCACCGTCCATTCGGCGGCCGGGTCGATCAGCACCAGGTTGGCGGGTTCGCCGACCGCGAGCGGCCGGCCCTGATCGTCCAGGCCCACGATCCGCGCCGGGTTCTCGCTCATCACCTGCGCGATACCGCGCCAGTCGAGCAGTCCGGGCTTCACCATGGTCTCCACGATGATCGACAGCGCCGTCTCCAGACCCAGCATGCCGGGACGGGCGGCCGCGAACTCGCAGCACTTGTCCTGGTCGGCATGCGGGGCATGGTCGGTGGCGACGCAGTCGATGACGCCCTCGGCGAGGGCCTGCCGCAGCGCGGCCACATCGGAGGCCTCGCGCAGCGGCGGGTTCACCCGGTTCACCGCGTCGTAGGTCTCCAGGCGCGAGTCGTCGAGCAGCAGGTGGTGCGGGGTCACCTCGGCGGTGATCGAAATGCCCTGGGCCTTGGCCCATTTCAGCAGTTCGACGGTGCCGGCGGTGGAGGCGTGGCAGATGTGCACGCGGGCGTCGGCATCGCGGGCCAGCAGCGCGTCGCGGGCCACGATGGACTCCTCGGCGGCGCGCGGCCAGCCGGCCAGGCCCAGGCGGGAGGCGGTCGGGCCCTCGTGCGCGACCGCACCCTTGGTCAGACGCGGCTCCTCGGCGTGCTGGGCGATGAGCACGCCCAGCGAGTTCGCGTATTCGAGGGCGCGGCGCATGATCAGCGGGTCGTAGACGCAGTGGCCGTCGTCGGAGAACATGCGCACCCCACCGACTCCGGCGGCCATGGTGCCCATTTCGGCGAGCTGCTTGCCCTCGAGCCCGACGGTGACCGCGCCCACCGGGTGCACGTCGACCAGGCCGACCTCCTGGCCGCGCTTCCACACGTGGTCGGTGATGACCGCGGTGTCGGCGACCGGGCTGGTGTTGGCCATGGCGAACACCGCGGTGTAGCCGCCCAGAGCCGCTGCGGCGGAACCGGATTCGATGGTCTCGGTGTCCTCGCGGCCCGGCTCGCGCAGGTGGGTGTGCAGGTCGATGAAGCCGGGCAGCAGGAACTGCCCCTTGCCGTCGACGATCTCGGCGTCCGGGGCGGTCAGGCCGGCACCGATCTCGCGGATCTCACCGTCGGCCAGCAACACGTCGACCGCATCGCCTTCGCCGTAGAGAAGGACATTCTTGATCAGGACGCTCATGCTGTCTCCTTTCCGCGCGATCGGGGGCCCTCCGTGGTTACGCAGGCAAGCACGGGGAGGAGGAGCGACGCCTCCGGGCCTGACCCGATCACGCGACCACCTCGTCGGTTCCGACCAGCAGGCGGAACAGCACCGCCATGCGCATATGGACTCCGTTGTTGACCTGTTGCAGCACAGCCGCTTTCGGGGAATCGGCCACGGAGAAGCCGATCTCCATGCCGCGCAGCATGGGTCCGGGATGCAGCACCACCGCGTGCTCGTCGAGCATCTTCATCCGGCGCTCGTTGAGGCCGTACCGGATCGAGTACTCGCGCGCCGACGGGAAGAAGCCGCCGTTCATGCGCTCGGCCTGCACGCGCAGCATCATGACCGCGTCCGCGCCCGGCAGCTCGGCGTCGAGGGAATCCGAGACCCGCACCGGCCAGGCTTCCACGCCCACCGGCAGCAGCGTGCGCGGCGCGACCAGCACGACCTCCGCACCGAGCGTGCTGAGCAGGAACGCATTCGAGCGCGCGACCCGGCTGTGCAGGATGTCGCCGACCAGCACGACCCGCTTGCCCTCCAGGTCGCCGAGCCGCTGACGCAGGGTCAGCGCGTCCAGCAGCGCCTGGGTCGGGTGCTCGTGCGTGCCGTCGCCGGCATTGATGATCGCGGGGCCGGGACCGGCGTAACCGCTTGCGGCCTCGTTCATCTCGGCGAACCAGCGCGCGATCTGATGGGCCGCGCCCGATGCCGGGTGCCGCACGATGAGCGCGTCCGCGCCCGCCGCGTGCAGGGTCAGCGCGGTATCGCGCAGCGACTCGCCCTTGGAGACCGAGGAACTCGACGCGCTGACATTGATGACGTCGGCACTCATCCACTTGCCCGCGACCTCGAAGGACACGCGGGTGCGGGTGGAGTTCTCGAAGAACACGGTCATGACCGTGCGCCCGCGCAGCGTCGGCAGCTTCTTGACCTCCCGGCCCAGCAGCGCCTGCTCGAACCGCTCGGCCTCGTCGAGCAGGCCGGTGGCGGCGTCCCGGTCCAGGTCGGTGACCGACAGCAGGTGCTTCACTGGTTGTCACCTTCCTGACGCAGGTAGACACCGTCGCGTCCGTCGTGCTCGCGCAGCAGCACCGAGATGTCCTCGGTGCGGGCGGTGGGAACGTTCTTGCCGACATAGTCGGCGCGGATGGGGAGTTCGCGATGGCCACGATCGATGAGCACCGCCAGCTGCACCGCGCGGGGGCGGCCCAGATCGCGCAGGCCGTCCAGCGCGGAGCGCACGGTGCGACCGGAGAACAGCACATCGTCGACCAGCACCACCAGCGCGTCCTCGATCCCGCCCTCGGGCACCGAGGTGCGCTCGAGCGGACGGTGCGGCTTGGAGCGCAGATCGTCGCGGTACAGGGTGATGTCCAGGGAGCCGATCGCGGGGCGGACACCGGAGAATTCCTCGATCCGGCCGGCCAGGCGATGGGCGAGAGTGGTTCCGCGGGTGGGGATTCCGATCAGCACCACACGAGCAACCTGGGGGTCGCCGGAGTCCAGAGCCGTCTTCTCGATGATCTGGTGCGCCATGCGCGCGATGGTCCGGCCCACATCCGAATCCGAGAGCAGCTCGCGTCCGGTCTGGACCCGGTCCGGGTCGTGCCGCTGCGAGACCTCGGCAGCGCTCGACTTGGCCGCCCGGTCTTCGGGCACAGCCATGCCGACCTCCTTCCCCGCCTCACGGGACGGTCCGTTAAAGGATGTCTTTCGAGCGGTCACCCTACCAGCGCGCTTACCCGCCGTTGACCGCACACCCCCCTCCGCAACCGGCGTCAGCGTGCCCTTCGCGACACGCCGCGACCAGCCCGAACCCGAAACGTCCAGACCAACCGGCAAGCCCGCAGCTATGCGAGCCCGGTCGCCTTGTGGCCAGGTTCACGATCCAGCCCGCCGGAGCAGTCCGGCGTCAGTGGCTGCCCGGGGTTCTGCGGTCGAAGACCAAGGGGCGGGCGGTGCGCAGGGCGGTGGCGATGGCGCCGAGCAGCACGGCGTCGTCGCCCAGTTCACTCGGACGGACGGTGGGGCGCAGCGGGGTCGTCCGTTGCAGCGCCGCGCGGACCTGGTCGAGCAGTAGGTCGGCGCTGCGGCCGAGGCCGCCGCCGACCACGATGACATCGGGGTCGAGGACCGCGGTGACGGCGGCCACCACCAGGGCGATGCGTTCGCCTTCCTGGCGGACCACCTCGGTGGCGATGGCGTCGCCGGCGCGGGCGGCATCGAAGACGCGTTTGGCGGTGAGGCGGCCGGTCATGCCGCGGGCGCGGGCGGCGCGGACCACGGCGTCGGCGGTGACGGCCTCCTCGAGGGCGCCACGCCGGGAGACGCCGGCGGCGGTATCGCCGAAAGCGGCGGGAAGGAAGCCTACTTCGCCGGCCGCGCCATGGGCGCCGGTGAAAAGCTCGCCCTGGGAGACGATTCCGACGCCGAGGCCGGTGCCGATGAGGACGTAGACGAACAGGCGGCTGCCGCGGCCGCCGCCGAGGGCGTACTCGCCGAGAGCGGCGAGGTTGGCGTCATTGTGGACGGACAGCTCGGAAACGCCGAAAGCGTCGCGTAATTCGTCGAGCAGGCCCACACGGCCCCACCCGGGCAGGTTGACGGCGTAGTGCATCCGGCCGTCCTGGGGATCGAAGACGCCGGGGCTGCCGAGGACGGTGCGGACGATACGGTCCACGGGAATCGCGGCGTCGCTCAGGGTTTCGCGCACGGCCCCGGCCGTCGTCCGGGCGAGGGCGGTGGCGGTGCGCGCACGGTTCGGAATGTCGGTGCGGGACAGTACTCTTCCCGACAGATCGGCCACGGCGGTCCGCAGGAACGCGCGGCCGACATCGATGCCGAGCACATAGCCCGCGGTCGGATCCGGTTCGTACAGCACCGCCGTCCGCCCGCGCTCGGGGACGACCGTCCCGACCTCCCGCACCAGCCCGTGCTCCTGCAGCGCGGCAAGGGCGCTGGACACGGTGGGCTTGGACAGGCCGGTGTCACGGGCGAGCTGGGCGCGCGAGCTGGGTCCGGCGGTGCGCAGCTGCTCGAGCAGCAACCACTCGTTGTTGCTGCGCAAACGCTGCCTGTTCCAAGGGAGTTCGTCCATGACCGTCCGATCCTGATGCGTCACCGAGCCGACTGTAAACAATCGGCCGCAGCCCTTGACTCCGATAGTAAAGGAATTTAACTTTACAAAACCCATACGCCCTCCCCTGCGCGACCCGGAGGCAGCCATGACCGGCCCCCGCACCCTCCCCCGAAGAATCGGCCTGTTCCAGGCCACGACCATCAATATGAGCCAGATGGTCGGCATCGGACCCTTCGTCACCATCCCCCTCATGGTCGCGGCCTTCGGCGGGCCGCACGCTGTCATCGGATTCGTCGCCGGCGCGGTGCTGGCGCTGGCCGACGGCCTGATCTGGGCCGAACTCGGCGCGGCCATGCCGGGCGCGGGCGGCACCTATGTGTATCTGCGCGAGGCGTTCCAGTACCGCACGGGACGGCTCATGCCGTTCCTGTTCGTCTGGACCGCGATCCTTTTCATTCCGCTGATCATGTCGACCGGGGTGCAGGGACTCGTGCAGTACCTGACCTATCTGTGGCCGTCCATGACCACCGGGCAGGGTGACATCGTCGGGCTCGCGGCGGTGGCGCTGGTCGTGGTGCTGCTGTGGCGGCGGGTGGATTCCATCGGCCGCATCACCGTGGTGATGTGGGCGGTCATGATCGTGTCGGTGGCCGCGGTGATCCTGGCCGCGTTCACCCACTTTCATCCGAGCATGGCATTCACCTGGCCCGACCATGCCATCGATTTCGGTCGGGGCGGCTTCTGGCTGGGCTTCGCCTCCGGGCTCACCATCGGCATCTACGACTACCTGGGCTACAACACCAGCGCATACATCGGTGCGGAGCTGAAGAGTCCGGGGCGGGTCCTTCCCCGCTCGATCATCTACGCGGTGCTCGCGGTCATGGTCATCTATCTCGCCATGCAGATCGGTGTGCTCGGTGTCATCGACTGGCACGACATGCTCGACCCGAACAACGTTGCCTCACAATCGGTTGCGTCGGCGGTGCTGGAGAAGACCTTCGGAAAGGGTGCCGCCGATGTGGTGACCGTGCTGATTCTCGTCACCGCCTTCGCCTCGGTCTTCGCCGGACTGCTCGGCGGCTCGCGCGTACCGTTCGACGCCGCTCGCGACGGGGTGTTCTTCCGATCCTTCGGACGGCTGCACCCCGAACACGAGTTCCCGATGCCCGGGCTGATCGTGATGGGTGCGATCACCGCGGCCGGGTTCGTCTTCGCCCGGCATGTCGGCGCCTCGGCCACCCATCCCCCACTGGCGGTGCTGATCTCACTGCTGACCACGGTCATGGTGATCGTGCAGGCCTTCGCGCAGATCGCGGCCGTAGCCGTCCTACGGCGACGGCAGCCCGGGCTCGCGAGGCCCTACCGGATGCTGCTGTATCCGCTGCCGGCGGTCGTGGCGGCCATCGGCTGGGCGGTCATCTACGGGTACGCCGACAAGGCGAATCCGGGCGTGCACCCGATCGAGTGGTCAATGGCCTGGACCGCCCTGGGTATCGCGGCCTTCCTGCTCTGGTCGCGGGTGGAGAAGACCTGGCCGTTCGGGCCGAAGCAGATCCGTGAGGAGTACCTCGACGCCGAGCCCGCCGCCGCCTGACCGGCCGACCGTGGCGAGATAGACAATTCAGGTTGTTCAATTTCAATTGCGCAATCTGGATTGTCTATCTAGGGTCGAGGCATGACCGATGCCCCCGCGATCCTGTCCGCGTCCTCGGCCCGGGCGGCCCGGGAACTGCGCGTGCTGGTGAGCCGCCTGCGGCGGCGGTTCCTCGAGGCGTCGGACAATGTGGAGCTGACGCCCTCGCAGCTGTCGGTGCTGAGCCGGTTGAAGAACGGTGATGCCACCGCCAGCGAGATCGCCGCCGCGGAGCGGGTGCGGCCGCAGGCCATCGCCACCCACCTGGCCATTCTCAGTGACCGCGGCTTCGTGCTGCGGCGGCCCGATCCCAAAGACGGCCGGCGGCAACTGGTTTCGCTGAGCCCGGCCGGGCGGGAGCTGATGGCGGGTCGCAGCCGGGCGGGGCAGGAATGGCTCACCACCGCGCTCGAGGAGAAGTACACCGAGGCCGAGCGGCAGACGCTGCTGGCGGCGCTGGAGCTGCTGGAGAGACTCGGGCCGCAATGATCTCCACGCTGCACCGGCGGACCCGGGAGCGACCGCCCGACGGGTTCGACCGGCGGCTGCTGGTGCCCATGATCACCAGCTCGATCCTGAACCCGATCAATTCGTCCATCATCGCGGTCTCGCTGGTGCCGATCGGTGTGGCGTTCGGCGCGCCGGCGTCGGAGACCGCGTGGCTGGTGTCGGCGCTGTACCTGGCCACCGCCATCGGGCAGCCGGTGGTGGGGCGGCTCATCGATCTCCACGGGCCGCGGCGGCTGTATCTCGGCGGCGCCGCGCTCACCGGATTCGCCGGCCTGCTGGGCATGGTCGCACCGAGTCTCTGGGTGCTGGTGCTGGCGCGGGTGATTCTCGGATTCGGCACGTGCGCGGGCTATCCCGCATCCATGTACCTGATCCGCAGCGAGTCCGAACGCACCGGGAAGAACGGTCCCCAGGGGGTGCTGACCGCCCTGGCCGTGGCCACTCAGACCATTGCCGTCATCGGCCCGACACTGGGCGGTCTCCTGATCCATCTCGGCGGGTGGCGGGCGACGTTCGCGGTCAATCTGCCACTGGCACTGGTCTGCCTGGTGATCGGATGGCGGCGGATAGCGAGAACCGATGCGCCGCACGGCGGCCGGTGGTCGGATCTCGACCTGCCCGGAATCGGGCTGTTCGCGACGATGTTGATCAGCTTCCTGTTCTTCCTGATGAAACCGCAAGCGGCGCACTGGTATCTGCCGGTGCCGGCGATCGCCGCCGGGGCCGGGCTGGTGTGGCGGGAGCGGCGGGCCGAGCGGCCCTTCCTCGATGTGCGGCTGCTCGCGGGCAATGTCCCGCTGCTGGCCACCTACACCCGCACCCTGCTGACCGCCCTGGTCGGCTACTGCTTCCTGTACGGCTTCACCCAGTGGCTGGAGGAGGGGCGCGGCCTCTCCGCCGCCGGGGCGGGCCTGATCCTGCTGCCCATGTCGGCCACCGCGATCGGCGTCTCCGCGTTCACCGGACGGCGTCCCGA
Source organism: Nocardia sp. NPDC059154 (assembly GCF_042755705.1). Taxonomy (NCBI): domain Bacteria; kingdom Bacillati; phylum Actinomycetota; class Actinomycetes; order Mycobacteriales; family Nocardiaceae; genus Nocardia; species Nocardia sp. NPDC059154. The sequence continues at coordinate 21,940 of NZ_JBHZCS010000002.1, read as the reverse complement.
GATTCGCGGCAAGCTGCTGGTCGGCTGCACCTGCCAGGTGGTCATGACGGTGCTGCTGCTGACCCTGCACTCCGGCACCGCCCTGTGGTTGCTGGTCGGCGCGGCCGTCATCAACGGCATCCCGCAGGGGCTCAACAATCTGGCCAACCAGAACGCCCTCTACCACCAGGCCGAGCCGGAGCGCATCGGTTCCTCGGCGGGCCTGATGCGGACCTTCTCCTATTTCGGCGCGATCGGGTCGGCGGCGGTGAGTGGCGCGTTCCTCACCCCGGGTTCCGGCATCGCGGGACTGCACAATCTGGCCGCGTTCATGCTGGCGGCGGCGGCATTGTGCCTGGTCCTCGCGGTGATCGACCGCTCGCTGTGACCAGCGGCGACCAGCGCGACGGCCGGCCCTCACCGCCGGCGGTCCTAGCTACCGGCCAGTCTTCATACACCGTAAACACGCGTGTGCAATGCTCGAAGGGTGAGCAACGACGCTGAATTCACCGAACCCGCCCGGGTGAGCTTCCGTGGGCACGGCGGTATCACCATCGCCGGGGACAGCTGGGGACCCCAGGACGGCCCGCTGGTGGTGTTCCTGCACGGCGGCGGGCAGACCCGCGGTTCGTGGAAGGATTCCGGACTCGCCCTGGCCAAGGCCGGGATGCACGCCGTCCTGCTCGACGCGCGCGGACACGGCGACAGCGACTGGGACCCGGACGGCAACTACACGCGCGAGGCCATGGTCGAGGACCTCATGGCGGTGCTGCGCGAACTGGACAAGCCCGCCTTCATCGTCGGCGCCAGCATGGGCGGCCTGACCGGGCTCATGGCAACCACCCACCCGGAGCGCGAGCGCATCACCGGTCTCGTCCTCGTCGACGTGGTGCCGCGTCCCGAGCGCAAGGGCGTCGAGCGCGTCATCAACTTCCTCAGCAGCAACCCCGAGGGCTTCGCCAGCCTCGAGGAGGCCGCGGACGCCGTCGCCGCCTACCTCCCCCACCGCCGCCGGCCGCGCAATCCCGAAGGGCTGCAACGTAATCTGCGCCAGCGCGCCGACGGCCGCTGGTACTGGCACTGGGATCCCGCCATGATGGGCGGCCCGCGCGACGGGCGCGGCGAGGAGATCGACGTGCACACCGAGCAGCTGGAGAACGCGGCGCGGCAGCTGACCATCCCGGTGCTGCTGGTGCGCGGAGCGCTGTCCGACGTCGTCAGCGAGGAGGGCGTGGCCGCGTTCCGGGCCCTGGTCCCGCACGCCGACTACACCGAGATCGGCACCGCGGCGCACACCGCCGCCAGCGACGCCAATGACGAATTCACCGACGCGGTGGTCGATTTCGTGCGCGCCCAGGTCGGCGACCAGGGCCGCTAGCCGCTATTCGCCGGCGAACACCCGGTCGAGCAGGTGGTCGAGTAGTTCGACCGCCGTCTCCCGGGTGGTCCCGCCGGCCAGGACCGCCTGACTGATCCCGGTGACCGCGAGCACGATCAGCTCCGCGTCGAGTTCCAGTGCACGCGTGCCGGTTTCGCCCGGACGCTCCCGCCGCAGCTGCTCGGTGAAGCTGGTGATCAGATACCGCGGCGCGCCCATCATCTCCTCCGAGGTGACGGTATTGCCGGTCAGATTGGCCGCATGGAAGGCCGCGAACACCAGATTGTCCTGGTGCCGAACATCATCCAGGGGAATCAGCCCGAGCGAGACAGCCCTGATGACCTCGCGCGGAGCGGCATCGGGCCCCAGCGCTCCGAGCGCCTCCGCGAACCCTCTCCCCCAGTCCTCCACCACCGCACGATGCGTGGCGAGCATGAGATCACGCTTGGTGCCGAAGTAGTACTGGATCAGTCGTACCGAGATCCCCGCCTCCGCCCCATCAAGTTCCGCATCGCCATGCCGTGGGAGCGGCCGCTCACCGATGAGCAGCTGGCGGCCGTCACCGCGCCGCTGATGGTGCTGTTCGGCGCTACCACGGTCGCCAACGATCCGGAGGTGGGCGCGCGGCGGGTACGGGAGCACATTCCGGGGGCCGAGGTCGAGATCTACCCCGGCGTGGGCCACGAGATGCTGTGGGCCATCCCCGAACAGGTGATTCCGCGGTTCCTCGACTTCGTGAACGAGCACGATCAGGTCCGGGCCTGAGCGGTAGCGACGCTGACGGCCAGGCCCGGGGCGTGGCCGTCAGCGCGCCGACCTGCTCAGTCCGCGGCCGCCGGCCGCCTCGGCAGCAGGAAGACGACAGTGCCCGCGATGACCGCGACGCCGAACGTCGCGAAGGACGCGACGGCAAAGGCGTGCCCGGCGGCGGCGACCCTGCCGACCGCGTCGGGGTGGAACGAACCGAAGAAGATCGCTCCGATCACGGCGACGCCCAGCGCTCCGCCGCACTGCTGGGCCGTGGACAAGGCACCCGACGCGACACCGGCCGACTCCGGCCGCACGCGGCTCAGCACCGTGTTGAGCGCCGGCGTAATGACCAGTCCGCCACCGATACTCTGCAGCACGAGGGTGGGGATCACCAGCAGCGGAGTGATGCGCGGGCCGGCCGTCAGCAGCAGTCCCGTCGCCAGATAGCCGCTCGCCATGATGATCGCCCCGATCTCGAGGACGCGGCGGCCATATGTCGGGATGGTCCGGCTCGCCACCATGCTGAACACGAAGAACGCGATGGCTGCCGGCGTGTAGACCAGGCCCGCGCCGACCGCGGACATCCCGAGTCCCTGCTGCATCGTGACCGACAGGGCCAGGTAGTAGGAGTAGATCAGCGCGTACAGCGCGAGGACGAGCACGATCCCGAGCGAGAACGAACGCTGCCGGAACAATGTGAGCGGTACCAGCGGATCCCCGCCGCGCCGTTCCAGATTCCGCTCGATCGCGACGAACACCCCGAAAGCGACGGCGCTGCCCGCGAAGCAGGCCCACGCCCAGCCGGGCCATCCCGCCTGCTGTCCCTGAATCAGCGGCAGCACCAGTAGGAGCAGGGCGGTACTCAGCACCACGACGCCGGGCAGATCCAGCTTCCGGGTGACGGCCGCGCCGGTCGCCGGCACGGACCGCACGGCCAGCCCGAAAAGGACGATTCCGATCGGCACGTTCACCCAGAACACCAGCCGCCAGCCGGAGTCGAAAAGGTTTGCGCCGATGAGCAATCCACCGATGACCTGCCCGCCGATGGTGGCGATCCCCATGACGATGCCGAGCACGCCGTAGACGCTGTGCCGCCGCGCCGCCGGCACCAGCACCGTGACGTAGGCGAACACCTGCGGAACCATCAGAGCGGCACCCAGCCCCTGGATGACCCGCGCGGCGATCAGGCTGCCCGCGGTCGGAGACAGCGCGCACGCCACCGAGGACAGGGTGAACAGCGCCACCCCGAACAGGAAGACACGTTTGCGGCCGTACAGGTCGGCCAGGCGCGTAGCGGTAATGATGAAAACCGCGTAGCCGAGTTGATAACCGGCCAGCACCCACTGGACCTCGCCGGCGGAGGCATGCAGATCCGCCACGATCGACGGGGCGGCGACCACGACGATGAACGAGTCGAGGACCGCTATGAACAAGGCGGCCAGGACAATCGATACCGTTATCCAGGGGATGGCTTCAGCGTCCTGCGCCAGGATCGGCCGACCTGCTGAGTGCTGAGTGACTGCCACGATGAGAACCTCTTCATTTGTCGGGGTCCGGCGCGTTCAGTTGCGCCCGAACGAATTCGCCAGCTTCTTCACCACTTCGGCCGCCATCACGGCCTGACCGGAGGTCGAGAAGTGGATGCGGTCCGCGCTGAGCAGGTTGTCGCGGTCGTTGACCGGGTGGTCCCACATCTCGACCACGAGGGCGCCGTACTCGGCCGCCAGCCCGCGCACGATCTCGTTGACCGCGGCGACCCGTTCCGGCCAGTCCGGGAAGACCGGGACGACATAGGCCCGGCCGAGCGTGAATGTGGTGAGCAGGGCGCCCGTCTGCTTCGCCAGGTCGTACATCTGCCGCAGTGTCCGCTCGATCTCGCCGAAGTCCGGTGTGCGCCGTGCGATGTCGTTGGCCCCGCAGGGCAGGTGAACCAGGTCCGGTGAGAACTCGAGCAGGCGGGCGGCCTGATTCTCGAGCGTCTGCGCGGTCGTCGCCCCGACCTCGGAGACATTGAGGTAGTCCAGGCCCGGCCGGACTGTCCGCAGGATCTCGGCCACCCGGTCCGGCCAGCCCACATCCCGGTAGCCCGGTGTCGGATCGCCGATTCCCGCCGAAAGACTGTCTCCCACAACGGCATACCTCCCCCATGGAGCCCCGGCCAGCAGTGCGACGGCATCTGCTCGGTCCAAACAGAACGGATCGGTCGCCTCGGTGAAGACGTGTTGTTCCATGCAGAAAACAATACGTCCGCCCGTATGCATACTCAAGAGGATCCATCCCACACGCACCGGACCCGGGCGCGACTGGTCGGTCGGTTTTGAAATGCCCAGGCGCGCAAGTCATGCAGAGTCGACGGTTCGGGTATGCAGAAGCGCCCGTGCCGAAAATCGGCCCAGCACAGGAGTGCACATTGTTGCTGCGCATTCGCCGATGGATCGCTATTCTGGATGGAGCCGAAGGTGAGCTTGTGAAACCATCAGCGCCCCAATGGGATCGGAGGCGTTGACACGCGCACGTCGTGGCTATTGTGTTCGTTTGTCCAAGTTGCGGCGGGTCCGGAATCGAAGCGCTGTCACACGGCAAATGGAGAGCTCTCACAGATCACGCAGTGACACAACGCGTTCGGCTCGAGATCGATCGACACGAGTATGAGCGAAGAGGTTCCAGCCGAGACAGGAGACGAGCCATGACGATCACGCCGGAAGCCATCGCCCTCACCGGCCCGGGAAGCGGGGCTCGTATCAATTCACCGCGGACGGAGCCGGCGAACAACGACCTGGATGTCCACCTACGCGCGCTACGGCAACGCGTTCCGCACCTGATCGGATCCGCGGTGGCCTCGAGCGACGGCCTGCTACTGGCCGACGATCTCCCGGATGCCATAGAAGCCACCGGCATTGCGGCGCTGACCGCGGCACTGCTGTCGGTGTCGCTGACCTTCGCGGCCGCCACCCATGGCGCCGACCTGCACGAGGTGGTCCTCGACAGCGGCGTCGGCCATGTGGTGGTCTACCGCGCCGGACCCATCGCCTGCCTGGCCCTGCTCACGGGCGCCGACGCCACGCTGGCCCGTGTTCATCTGGAAGCCCGCCCGGTGGTCCGCGCCATCGCCGCGACCCTGGCGCCGGCCCAGCACGACTGACGGCACCCGAATTCCACCGATCGATGACATCACACGGAAAGGGAGACACATGTCGAATCTGGATGTGGCACTGAAGGACATGATGACCATCGACGGGGCGCTCGGCGCCGCGATCGTCGACTACAGCAGCGGGATGACCCTGGGCACCGCCGGCGGATCCCGATCCCTGGACCTGCAGCTCGGCGCGGCCGGCAATACCGAGGTGGTCCGCGCCAAGATGCGCACCATCGAGCAGCTCGGCCTCGACGAGGGTATCGAGGACATCCTGATCACCCTGACCGGCCAGTACCATCTGCTGCGCCCGCTGAGCGCGCACCCGTCGAGTCACCTGTTCCTCTATCTCGCCCTCGACCGCATCCGCGGCAACCTGGCCCTGGCCCGCCACCAGCTCCGCAAGATCGACGAAGAACTCGACATCTGAACAGCCCTATCGAACATATGTTCGGAACTGTGGTAGGTTATTCGGCATGTCGACGCCTTGGCAGGGATCACTTCTGGACGGCTTCGGGGAAGTGGAGCTCGGTGCGCTGCAGGGGATACGGCGCACCGAGCTCGGCGACGGCGCCTGGGTGGATGTGCTGCCGGGCTGGTTGAGTGGCGCCGACGTGCTGTTCGAACGGCTCGTCACGGAGGTGCCGTGGCGTGCGGATCGGCGGGCGATGTACGACCGGATGGTGGATGTGCCGCGGCTGCTGTGCTTCTACGAGGCGGAGCGGGCGCTACCGGATCCGGTACTCGTCGAGGCACGGGAGGCGTTGAGCGCGCACTACTCCCCTGAACTGGGCGAGCCGTTCACCACCTCGGGCCTGTGCTACTACCGCGACGGAAACGACAGCGTCGCCTGGCACGGGGACACCTTCGGGCGCGGCGCCACCGACGACACCATGGTGGCCATCGTCTCGGTGGGCGCGGCGCGCGCCCTGCTGCTGCGCCCGCGCGGCGGCGGGGCGAGCGTGCGGTATCCCCTCGGACACGGGGATCTCATCGTCATGGGCGGCTCCTGCCAGCGCACCTGGGAGCACGCGATACCCAAGACCAGACGGCCGGTGGGGCCGCGCATCAGCATTCAATTCCGCCCGCGCGGCGTCCGATGACGAGGGGTCCGGACGCCGCGCACACTTCCCCGCACCCGAGGGGCGTAGGCGGCATTCCGGCCGGATGCTCCAGTCAGGCGCGGCGAGCGAAGTCCGGGACCGGTTCGGGAATCACACCCCGCGCCACCAGGAAGGCCGGGAGGCTGCGGATCACCGGGATACGGCGGAAGATCTTCAATGCCACGGGCGTTTCGCGCGAATTCGAGACGTTCAGCCGGCCCCCGACCGCGGGGCGCACGATCTGCGTGTGGGCGAGGCGCTGCATGCCCTGGATAACGACGGTCGGCAGCATCCGGCGACGCTGCACGCGGGCCAGATCCGCGGTGGTCACGGTGTGCGACAACAGTTTCGGGGCGAGTATGCGGGCCGTCGCGATCGCGTCCTGGACCGCCAGGTTGATGCCGACCCCGCCGATCGGTGACATGGCGTGGGCGGCGTCGCCGATGCACAGCAGTCCGTCGGTGTACCAGCGGTCGAGCCGATCCAGCTTGACGTTCAGCAGTTTCACCTCGTCCCAGCTTCGGAGCGCGTCGGTCCGGTCGGCCAGCCACGGCACCACCGCGGCCAGGCTGCGCATGATCTCCGCGACCGGGTGCCGCGCACGCAGTTCCGCGTCGCTGCCCTTGGCGATGAGGGTGGCGCTCTGCCAGAAGTCGCCGCGATCGAACATGACCACCATGCGATGGGCGCTGACCACCGGAACCAGTCCGGCCGGGTCGGTACTGTTGCGCGGGATCCGGAACCACCAGGCATCGAACGGCGTCGGCCAGTCCCGCACGCTCAGGCCCGCGGCCGCACGCAACACCGACGCGCGGCCGTCACAGGCCACCGTCAGATCGGCCCGAATCTCGCCGGTCACACCGTCTTTCGTGCGATAGCTGACACCGGCCACCACGCCGTCCTCGCGCACCAGATCGACCGCCTCGGTGTTCATCCGCAGCCGGAAGGCCGGTTCGGCATCGCCGACGCGGGCCAGCAGATCCAGCAGGTCCCACTGCGGCACCATGGCCACGTACTTGTGCCGGCCCGGAAGGTGGGAGAAGCTCGCCAGCGACTCCATGCGGCCGCCGATCGGGATCTGCACGGTGGTCAGCCGCCGTTGCGGCAGTTTCGCGAAGTCCTCGCGCAGGCCCAGGGCGTCGATGAGGTCCAGGGTGGTGGGGTGCACGGTGTCGCCGCGGAAGTCACGCAGGAAGTCACCGTGTTTCTCCAGCACCGTGACCTCGATGCCGCCGCGGGCCAGCAGCAGCCCCAGGAACATTCCCGCCGGTCCCCCACCGACGATCAGACAGGTCGTACGTTCCATCGGGACCTCCCGAGCCGTTGACCACCGCCTCCCTCGATGGTAAGCCGAGTGCGGCTCGGGCACAGTCGCTTCGCCGCCCGGGCTAGCGGTCGCGGTCGAGCACGAAGAAGTAGGGCTCGGTCAATCCGCGCTTGTCCATCACACCCAGCAGGGTGTCCTCGTCGACCTTGCGGAAGATGTCGATGATCGGCAGATCGTCGTAGATCATTGCGGCACTGGCCTTTCCACGGAATTCCAGATTCCGCAGGCGAGCGCGCGGAGTCCGGGTTTGCAGCACCGGCCGCAGCACCCCGAGCGACCGGCGCACCGGTTTCAGCGTGTCGACCGGCACCTTTCCCGCCAGGAACAGGGGCACCCGCCGCGGATCCACCGGGAAGATGTCCCCGGCCGGATCGGAGAACAGCAGCGGCTGCACGCTGTCGGCGCTGTCGAATTGCTTGCCGTACCAGCCGCTTTCCACCAGCATCCCGTCCCAGGGATGGCCGGTCGCCACCTCGGCCCCGCGCCACCGCCCGGTGGTGATCTCCTCGACCCGCACCGCCGGCAGACTGTCGAACAACTCCCAGGCCCGTGCGGCCGTGCCGTCCCCCGCCATCAGCGCCCGCAACCGCAGCGCGCCATCCGTGGCCGACTCGGCGACAACCATCATGATCTCCTCGATGAGAGCAAACGACACAATTTCTCTCACTGTATCCGGCGGCCCTTGCTCACACCACACCTAGGCTGGCGTCATGCCGACCCCGCTGCCCGCCCACATCGCCGCCGCCAACCGCCTCACGGCCCGCTGGTGCGCCGCCGCCGGGGCCGGGGACTTCGTACTGTCCGGCTGCGGCGTCTGGCCGCTGCTCGCCCTGCTGGCCTCCGCCGCCGACGAGCCCGGACGCAGCGAACTCGCCACGGCCACCGGCATTTCCGCCGCCGACGGCCACGACCGGGCGCTGGACATGCTGCGCATACTGGCCGAGGCCGACTCGGCCTCGGCGGCACTCGGCCTCTGGGTCCGGCGGGACCTGCCGCTGCACCCGGAGTGGTCGCAACGACTGCCGGCGGGAACCGTGGAGACCCTCACCGATCAGGCCGCGCTCGATACCTGGGCAAACGACCACACCGACGGCCTGATCGAGAAGTTCCCGCTCCCGATCGACGCCGCGACGGTCCTGGTGCTCGCCACCGCGCTGGTCGCTCGCACTCGGTGGGAGGCCCCCTTCCACCGGACCACCATCCAGGTCACCGACGGACCGTGGCGCGGGCACAGCGGTCCCGCGCTGCGCCGGTTCTCGTCGCGCCCACAGCACGCGAGCGTACTCGGCGCCGGTACGGCGGTGACCCGCGTAATCGTCTACGGCACAGAAGATCTCGACGTACACCTGCTCCTGGGTGAGGGCACGCCGGGCACGGTTCTGACGACCGGCCTCGACGCACTGGACGGCACCATCCCGATCCGGACGGACCTGCCCGCAGGCACCGAGGCACCCGGACTGAGAGTACAGGCCGCGCCCGATCACGGACAGGGCGACAGCCTGGAAACCCTGTTGCCGCCCTTCGAGATTCGCAGCCTGCACAACCTGATCGACCAGTCGGCACTGTTCGGCCTGACCACGGTGACCGACAGTGCGCGCGGCCACTTCCCGGCGATGTCGGCGCGCCCGCTCTACGTCGACCAGGCCGCGCAGGACGTGTTCGCGCGCTTCACCGAGACCGGGTTCGATGCCGCCGCGGTCACCGCGCTGTCGATGAACCTGGGCAGCGCCCGGTTCCCGAGACCCACGCACACCGTGCTGCACACCACGGTGACGTTCGACCGCCCGTTCGGATTCCTGGCCGTGCACCGGCCCACCGGACTGGCCGTGGTCGCCGGATGGGTCGCGCACCCCGGTCGCTGACGACAAGGCCCGCCCGCCAAGCCCTTTTTGTCGAAACTACAAAAAGTTGTCCCGAACCTCTGGTGCGGATAGTTTTAGTCATCTAGCCTAAAACTATGACGACAGCACGAGAGACCGCCGAGAGCATTCGGGCGGCCCGGCGGCCCGAGGATCTGTTCGGTTCTGCCGCAACGGATTCCGCGGCCCCGCAGGACGCCCGGCGGCGCTACCACCGGCTGGCGGGGATCGTGCATCCCGATCGGGTGGAGGCCGTCGACGCCGGGATCGCGGTGGCCGCGTTCGCCCGGCTGGCCGAGCTGTACCGGCAGTGGCTGGAACTGGACGAGCCCGCCTTCGAGGTGACCGGCGCGCACGGGACGTACCCGGTGGGTGCGCTGCACGCGTCGGGCTCGGTAGCGGACGTGTTTCGCAGCGGCTCGGACCGGGTCGTGAAGATCCCGCGCCGGGCGGCGGCCAACCGATTGCTGTCCGGGGAACGAAATGCCCTGCGCGACATCGCGATCGTGGCCGCGGAGCACGAATGGCTGGAGCCCTACTTCCCGGAGCTGATCGATACGGTCGACCACCTGGACTCCGCGACCGGCGAGCAGCGCACGGTGAACGTGCTCGGCGCGCTCACCGGGGAGTTCGTGACACTCGAGGAGGTCCGGGCCGCCTACCCCGGTGGCCTGGATCCGCGCGACTACGCCTGGATGCATCGCCGGCTGCTGCGCTGCCTGGCCGGTGCACAGCTGGCGGGGTGGGTGCACACCGCCATCAGCCCGGCCAATGTGCTGGTGCATCCGCGCCTGCACGGAATCGTGCTGGCGGGCTGGTCTTTCGCGACCCGGCCCGGGAATCCGGCGGCGGCCACGCTGAAGTCGCTCGACTATCCACCGGAGATCCGGGACGCGGTCTCCCCCGCCACCGATGTCCACCTCGCGCATCGCCTGATGCTCACCATGCTCGGCGACCGCGCGCCCGCGGCCCTGCGGTCCTACGCCACGGGGTGCCTGCAATTCGATCCACGGCTGCGGCCCGACGCCGCGGACCTGCTCGGGGAATTCGACGATCTGCTCGACCGGCTCTACGGGAAGCGCCGCTTCCGGCCCTTCGAGCTCACGAAAGGTAAGTGATAGCAATGGGTTACGGACGCTGGGACGACAGTGCCTACGATGCGGCGCGGACCTTCCGCGCGGCGAAGGGGCTCGACGACTTCGGCTACACCGCGGATATGCGGTCGGTGCCGTGGGATCAGTGGAAGGCGCACCCCACCCTGGACCCGTTCGGGGTGGACAAGCGGGAGTCGCGGGACTCCGACGACCACGGCAACTCAGTGCCCATCGCGGTGCTGTTCGACGTCACCGGATCCATGGGCAGGGTGCCCCGAATCATGCAGGAGAAACTGGCCAAACTGCACGGGCTGTTGCAGCGCAAGGGTTATGCGGAGGATCCGCAGATCCTGTTCGGGGCCATCGGCGATGCCGACAGCGACCGGGTGCCGCTGCAGGTCGGGCAGTTCGAATCCGACAACCGGATGGACGAGCAGCTGCGGCTCATCCTGCTGGAGGGCGGCGGTGGCGGGCAGAAGTCCGAAAGCTACGAGCTGGCAGCGTATTTCATCGCCCGGCACACCGCCACCGACGCGTGGGACAAGCGGGGCCGCAAGGGCTACCTGTTCATCGTCGGCGACGAGCTGAACAAGAAGCGGCTGGCCGCGCGCCACCTTCGCACCGTCATCGGCGACGACGTCGACCGCGACATCTCGGTCGAGTCGATCTACCGCGAGCTGGCCGACCGCTGGCACGTGCACTACATCCTGCCCAATCAGTCCAGCTACTACCGGGATCCGGAGATCGCCGAGCACTGGCAGGGGCTGCTGGGTGAGCGGTTCCTGCGGCTCGACGATCCGGCCGCGGTGTGCGAGCTCATCGCCCTGACCATCGGCATCGCCGAGGACCGCATCGATCTCGGGGCGGGGCTGGCCGATCTGCGCGATATCGGATCGACCAGCGAGGCCGACGCGGTGGGCAAGGCCCTCGCACCGCTGGGCGGCGCCCGGCGCGGACGCAGCGTCGGGGCGCTGCCGGCCGCCACCGGGACCGACGACGTGGATCTCTGACCGGATCCGATAGACGAAGGGACACAACATGTTCGGCGACAGTCACCTGATCGTGGTGGACCTGGGCTTCGGCGATGCCGGCAAGGGCGCCACCGTGGACTGGCTGTGCTCATCGCAGGCCGGGCTCGACGTGGCCGCGGTGGTGCGGTTCAACGGCGGGGCGCAGGCCGCCCACAATGTGATCGCCGACGGCCGCCACCACACCTTCCACCAGTTCGGGTCCGGCACCCTGTCGCGGGTTCCGACCCTGCTGTCGCGGCACATGCTGGTGGAGCCGCTGGCCCTGGCCGCCGAGGCGCGCGAACTCGCCGCGCTCGGCGTCGCCGATCCGCTGTCCCTGCTCTACGTGGACGAGCGGGCCCTGCTCACCACGCCGATCCACGGAGCCGCCAACCGTTGCCGGGAGGATACGAGGGGTACCGCCCGGCACGGTTCGTGCGGCATCGGCATCGGCGAGACGGCGAGCTACGCGCTCGGCCACGACGCGCCCCGGGTCGCCGACTGCCGGCGACCGGAGGTGTTGCGGCGCAAACTGATCGCGCTCGAAGAACACTACGGGCCGCTACTCGCGGGCGGACGGCACCGCTACGACCCGATCGACGATCTGGTCGCGGCGTACACCGCGTTCGCCCGGGCCGTGGCCATCCTGCCGGGCGAGCAACTCGCCGCGTTCGCGCGTCAGGGCCGGCTCGTGTTCGAAGGCGCACAGGGGGTGCTGCTCGACGAGTGGCGCGGCACCCACCCGTACACCACCTGGTCGACCGTCGAACCCCGGCACGCGCGCGCCATGCTGGCGCGCCTCGGCGCGCCCGGCCGCGTGCTCGGCGTGACCCGCGCGTACATGACCAGGCACGGGGCCGGACCCTTCCCGACCGAGGACCCGGCGCTCGCGATTGCGGAGCCGCACAATGGAACCGGCGAATACCAGGGCGCGTTCCGGCGCGGGCACCTCGATCCCCTGCTGCTCCGCTACGCCGTCGAAGCCTGCGGCGGGATCGACGGCGTGGTCGTCAACCACCTCGACGCCCTCGGCGACATCCGCACCGCCACCGGCTATCTCACCCCCGACGGCTGCGTCGACCGGCTGGCGTGCGGAGTCTGGCAGGACCTCGGCCACCAGCGGCGGCTCACCGATCTCCTCGACGCCGCCACCCCGGCCCTGGCCGACCTGCCCGCCGACGTGCCCGGCTACCTGGAGGCCGAACTCGGCGCGCCCGTGGTGCTCACCGCATGCGGTCCGGACCGAGCCGATCGCACGCTCCGGATCGCCGCTCAGGCATGATGGTCCATTTGTGGAGCAACAATCCGCAGTGTCCATCGACGTGATCACGCTGCGCTACGGACCCGACGACCCCACCGCCGCCCTCGGCATCGCGCCCCGGCGGTGGGAACCCTTCGCCGGTGAACTCGCGCTGCCGGGTATACTGCTCGGCCTCGGCGAACGCCTGGCCGAGGCCGCCCACCGCGCGGTCCACACCAAACTCGGGGTACCGGCCGACGCCATCCTCGCCGTCGGGCAGGTCGCCACCTTCGATGAGCCGCACCGCGATCCACGCGGGCCGACACTGTCCATCGCCATGTGGGCCGTGGTCGGCCCGCACGAGACCGACAGCGCGACCTGGGTCCCGTTCGACGCCGTCCCGCATCTGGCCTTCGACCACAACCAGATCGTCACCGCCGCCCGCGCCCGGCTGGCCGAGATGCTCTGGAAAGACCTGACATTCACCCGCGCCCTGACCGGCGACCAGTTCACCGCCACCAGAGCCGTCGACCTCACCACCGCCCTGCACGGCGCGAAACCGGACCCCGGCAACCTCAACCGGACCCTCGCCGCCCTCCCCGGGCTCTCCCGCACCGGCGAACGGGTTCGTGTCAAGGCCACCGGCCGCCCCGCTGCCGTCTGGTCCTTCACCTAGCCGACCGGACCCGGCCCGGACGCCTCGGACTGAGGCAGCAGCGCTCGGCTCGCGAACCGGGCCGCACGCCACCGAAATTCGCGGCGGGCACAAACGGCCCGGCGCACTGTTGCCGTTCAGGGAATCAGCACCAGGCGGCCGCGCAAGCCGCCTGCGGCGAGCCGGTGGTGGGCGTCGGCGACCTGGTCGAGGGGCAGGGTGCCGGCGACGCGCGGGGTCAGGCGGCCCGCGTCCACCAGGGCGGCCAGCTCGGCCAGCCGGGGACCGTCGGCGCGAATCCAGGTGTTGGCGACGCGGATTCCGCGCAGACCCGCCGGTTCCGCGCCACCCACCACAGCCGCGAACACACCCCCGGAGCGGACCGCGTCGAGAGCCTCGGCGCCCAGGGACGCGGCGTCCACCGCGCCGTCGGCACCGCCCGGGATCAGGTCGCGCACCGCCTCGCCCAAGCGTGCGCCGCGCGGGACGAAGAACTCCGCGCCGAGTTTGCGGACCAGGTCCTCGTCCGGGGCCGCGGCGGTCGCCACTACCCGAAGGCCCTGGGCCACAGCCAGTTCCACCGCGAAACCGCCGACCGCGCCAGCGGCGCCGGTGAATCGTTGCGGGCGTCAGCCAGAAGATGCTCACCCAGACCCTGCGCACCATGGAACGCGACGGTCTGGTCAGCCGCGCGGTCACCGCTTCGGTGCCGGTCCGGGTCGACTACGAGCTCACCGAACTCGGACGCAGCCTGCTCCCGGTCATGCAGGCGATCAAGAGCTGGGCCGAGACCCACATCGAGGACGTCCTCGCCGCCCGCGAACGCTACGACAGCAACCCGAACTGACCTGGACCGTTACCACTCAGGCACATCCGTCACCCCGCAGGCAGATCCCTCGCAGCTCCGGCATATCCGTCGCGACCCGGGCATATCCGTCGCAACTCGGGCAGATCGGTTGCGGCTCAGGCACATCCACTTCGACTCGGGCGAATTCGCTGCGGCTCTGGCGGATTCGTTGCGACTCGGGCGAATCCCCAATCAGGCAGGTCCGTAGTCTCAGGCAGATCCGTCGAGGACCGACTGAACCAGCTGCCGGACGGCTTCGAGAAGCCGGTCCTTCTGGCCGTTACGGACCAGGTAGGGCACCAGATCACCACCCAGGGGCGCGAGCAGCAGTCCGCCGACCACGTCGGCGTCGAGATCGGGGCGAACCTCGCGGAGCAGGGTGCTGATGTGGTCGGCCCAGAAGGCGTGAAGTTCCTCGGCACGTGGATGCGGAGGTATTGCCCGATAGGCGACCGAGATCTCGATGTCGTCGGCGACCAGGCAGGTCATGGCATCGAAGTAGGCCAGTAGGCGCTCCCCGGCCGGAGCGCCCGGACCGAGCGGCGGCGGGCCCGACCGCACGGCCTCCATCAGGTCGAACGCACCCTCGGCCATCAGTTCGTGCAGCAGGCCGGCGCGGCTGCCGAAGCGGTGGAAGAGCGTGCCCTTGGCCACCCCGGCCGCTGCCGCGATCCGTTCCATCGTGGCGGCTTCGGCCCCCTCCTCGGCGAACAACTTCCGCGCCGCCGCCAGGATTGCCTGCCGGTTGCGCGCTGCGTCGGCACGTTCCTTGGGCCGGTCCATATCACCACTTTCATTGACAACTTGACCGACGGTCAATATCTTCGCAGACACATCTTGACCGTCAGTCAACTTATGAGAGGTTTTCAATGCGAGCAATCCTATTGACCAGTACCGGCGCACCCGACGTCCTGGTGGCGAGCGAGGTGCCCGCGCCGCGCCCGCAGTCCGGGGAGATCCTGGTGCACACCGAGGCGATTCCGGTGCTGTTCCCGGAGACCATGCTGCGGTCGGGCGCGTTCCCGCTGCCGGTGGAGTTCCCGATCGTCTTCGGCACCCAGGCCGCGGGCGTCATCGCCGAGGTCGGCGCGGGCGTGGACCCGGCGCTGATCGGGCAGCGAGCAGTGGTGAGCAGCAACAGTTTCGGTACCTATGCCGAGCAGGTCTGCGTTCCGGTGGAGACGGCGACCGCGATTCCGGACGGCCTGGGCACCGTCGAGGCGGCGGCCGTCACCATGAGCGGGTCGGTCGCGATCCCGCTGCTGGAGACCGCGCGGCTCACCGGCACCGAGACCGTCCTGATCGAGGCGGCCGCGACCGGCGTCGGCGCCTATCTCACCCAGCTGGCCAAGGAGTACGGCGCCGCGCGGGTGATCGCCACCGCGGGCGGGGCCGAAAAGGCCGCGCAGGCAAGCGAATTCGGCGCGGACATCGTCGTCGACCATCACAGTCCCGGCTGGACCGAGCAACTGCGCGAGATGCTCGGCGGCACAACGCTGGACGTCGTGTTCGACTCGATCGGCGGCGAATCCGCCCTGGCCCTGCTGGATCTCATGACGCCGCTGCGCGGCCGCATGCTCAGCTACGGCTTCCTGTCCGGCGCACCCGCACAGGTCGGCGCCATGGACCTGATCATGCGCGGCCTCACCCTGATCGGCTGCTCCGGACCGGACTGGCTGGCGGGGGTCGCCGCTGCGCGCGCCGCGGCACTGAATCGCGCCGCGACGGGATCACTCACCCCGCTCGTCGACCGCGTGCTACCGCTCGACCAGGCCGCCCACGCCCATCAGCTGCTGGCCGACCGGGCGGCCAAGGGCACGATCGTGCTGCATCCCGCCGGGGCGTGACGAAAGTCCGGATCAGCCGGTGATTTCCCACTCGTAGACGGTGAGTTCCGAAGCGCCCGTGGTGTGAATCGGGTCGGTCTGGATCAGTTCCTGTGCGGCAGCCAGGTTTTCGGCGGTGATCACGTACGCGCCGCCGCTGCCATCGGTGAATTTGCCGGTTTCCACCAGCTGTCCGCGCTCGCGGACGGCCGTCAGCCAGTCCTTGTGCGGGACGATGACGGAGTCGTCGAAGCGCGGGGTGCGCATGGCCATCACGAGATACTTGCGCACCCTGCGCTTCTCCTTCGAACTACTTCTCGTCGTCGTCGGCGACGACGGTGGCGCGGGTCGCGGCCGCGGCGGCCCGCACCTGCGGGGCCACCTGGACCACCTGCCCGAGCACACCATTGATGAACGACGGCGAATCGTCGGTGGACAGCTCCTTGGCCAGCTCCACCGCCTCGTCGACCGCCACCACCGGCGGAACGTCGTTGGCGTGGAACAACTCCCACACCGCCACCCGCAGGATGGCGCGGTCCACGGCGGGCAGCCGTCCCAGCGTCCAGTCCTGCAGGTACGACTCGATGGTGCCGTCCACCCGGTCCAGATCGTCGGCGACGCCTTCGACCAGGACCCGGGTGTAGGGGTTCACCGGCGCCACCGACTCCTCACGCACCGCCAGCGAGACACGCTCGGACAGCAGATCCGCGGGATCGATATCGCGGGCCTCCGCCTCGAAGAGCAGATCCACCGCGCGCCGGCGCGCCTTGTGCCGTGCGCCGAGCTTCTTGAACGACTTCTTGTCCGATTGATCGGCCACGAAAGACATTATCCGTCGCGTCAGTTGTTGACGCGGCTGATGTAGCTGCCGTCCCGGGTGTCGATGCGCAGCTTGTCACCCTGGTTGATGAACAGCGGCACCTGCACCTCGGCGCCGGTCTCCACGGTGGCGGGCTTGGTGCCGGCCGAGGAGCGGTCGCCCTGCAGGCCCGGCTCGGTGTGGGTGACGATCACGTCGATGGCGACCGGGAGCTCGACGAACAGCGCCTCGCCCTCGTGCATAGCGATCTGCACGGCCATGTTCTCCAGCAGGAAGCCCGCGTTGCGGCCCAGCAGCTGCTCGCTCAGGTGGATCTGGTCGTAGGTGTCGCCGTCCATGAAGATGTAGTCCTGACCATCGTGGTACAGGTACGTCATGTCGCGACGGTCGACGGTCGCGGTCTCCACCTTGACGCCGGCGTTGAAGGTCTTGTCGACGACCTTGCCCGAGACCACGTTCTTCAGCTTGGTGCGCACGAAGGCGGGACCCTTACCCGGCTTCACATGCTGGAACTCGACGATCTGCTGCAGCTGATTGTCGATCTTCAGCACGAGGCCGTTCTTGAAGTCGCTGGTGTCCGCCACTGTCCTCGGATCTCCTACTAGTCGGTCGAACCGCGCGTCAGTCGACGACGGTCAGGTCTTTGCTGGTGCGGGTGAGCAGCTCCGGGCCCCCCTGGCGAACCACGAGTGTGTCCTCGATCCGGACACCACCGCGGCCGGGGAAGTACACACCTGGCTCGACGGTCACCGCCACGCCATCCAGCAGTGTACCCGTGCCGGTTTTGGCTATTCCGGGCGCTTCGTGAATCTGCAGGCCCACACCGTGCCCGAGGCCGTGCACGAACAGCTCACCGTGCCCGGCGGCCTCGATCACCGCGCGCGACGCCGCGTCCACCGCCTTGGTCGAGACGCCCGGGGTCAGGGCCTCGCGGCCGGCCTGCTGCGCCCGCTGGACCAGGTCGTAGACCTCGCGCTGCCAGTCCGTCGGCGCACCCAGCACGAAGGTGCGGGTCATGTCGGAGTGGTAGCCGCCGACCACCGCACCGAAGTCGAGCTTCACGAAATCACCGGTGGCCAGCATCGAACCGGTCGGACGATGATGCGGGACAGCCGAATTCGCGCCCGCGGCCACGATGGTCTCGAAGGCGACCGCCTCCGCGCCGTGCTCGAACATGAGCCACTCCAGCTCCCGGGCCACCTCCCGCTCGGTGCGTCCGGGACGCAGGCCGCCGCGTTCGAGCAGGGTGGCCAGGGCCGCGTCGGCGGCGTCGCAGGCCGCGCGCAGCTGCTCGACCTCGAAGTCGTCCTTCACCATGCGCAACTGCTCGACCAGCCCCGAGATCGCGACCAGGTCCAGGCCGGTGCCCAGTGCGGACAGGCCGCGATGCTGTTCGACGGTGACCACGTGGCTCTCGAAACCGACCCGGCCGGTCTGCCACTCCCCCGCGATCTCCATGACGCGGCGGGCACTGGCCCGGTTGATCTCGGCGCGGAGATCGGGCACCTGCACGCCGACCTGGGTGAGGTAGCGGCCGTCGGTGCAGATGAGGGTGCGGTCCTCGCTGGAATCCCAGGCGTACACCAGCAGCGCGGCGTTGGACCCGGTGAAACCAGTCAGGTACCGGATATTGATCAGGTCCGTGACCAGCAGGGCATCGACGCGGTTCTCCACCAGCAGATTGCGCAGGCTGGCCCTGCGCAGCGCGTAGTCGGGACGCCGGACCGGATCGTGATCAGCAGACATGCGTCAAAGTTACCGCCGACACGCCGCAACACCGACACGCAACACGTGAATGACCCGGTAGTGGAACCCAGGCTGTTCACATCGCAAGCGGTTCTCCACATTTCGCGATCACGCCCCCCACACCGGCCGCCGCCGCGCGATCCTCGATCCATGTCTCCGTTGCCGGTCCTGCTGCTGACCCTGTGGTGCGTCGCCCTGAGCGTGTGTGATCTGCGCAGCCGGCGGCTACCGAACGTCCTCACCCTGCCCGGCGCCGCGCTCGTGATCGGCTATGGATTCGCCACGGGCAGGCCGGCACTCGCGGTCTCCGGAGCCCTGCTGCTGGCCGTTCCCTACCTGTTCGTCCATCTCTGCCTCCCGCGCGCCCTCGGCGCGGGCGACGTCAAACTCGCCTTCGGTCTAGGGGCGGCGACAGCCCTCTGCGGCGCCCAGACCTGGTCCTGGGCAGCATTGGCCGCGCCCATGCTCACCGCCGCCGCCGGCCTGGGCGGCATGCTCGGGCATCGACTGCCGATCCCGGGCGCGGGCGGCCGGGCGGGCGTCGCCGGGACGCTCGCGCACGGGCCCGCGATGTGTGCCGCGAGCATGGTGGCGGTGGTGGCCGTGCGCTGACATCGGGCTATGCACGGGCCGTGTGTTCGAGCACCCCGGTTGTCATGGAAAGATGTCACTCGTGTTGCGCTGGATAACTGCCGGAGAATCCCATGGTCCTGCTCTCGTCACCATCCTCGAGGGGATGGTGGCCGGTGTCGAGGTGACCTCCGCCGAGATCGGCGCGCAGCTGGCCCGGCGACGGCTTGGGTACGGGCGCGGCGCGCGGATGAAGTTCGAGGCCGACGTGGTCACCATGGTCGGCGGCGTGCGCCACGGCCGCACCATGGGCGGCCCGGTCGCCATCGAGGTGGCGAACTCGGAGTGGCCCAAGTGGACCCAGGTCATGTCCGCCGATCCGGTGGACGAGGCCGAGCTCGCTGACCTCGCCCGCAACGCCCCCCTCACCCGTCCCCGTCCGGGCCACGCCGACTACTCGGGCATGCTCAAGTACGGCTTCGACGACGCCCGCAACGTCCTGGAGCGGGCCAGCGCCCGCGAGACCGCGGCGCGGGTCGCGGCGGGCACCGTGGCCAAGAACTTCCTGCGCCAGGCGCTGGGCGTCGAGGTGATCTCGCACGTGGTGTCCATCGGCGCCGCCGCGAACACCACCGGCGTCGTCCCGACCGCCGCGGATCTGGACGCCATCGACGAGTCGCCGGTGCGCGCGTTCGACAAGGACGCCGAGGCGGCCATGATCGCCGAGATCGAGGCGGCCAAGAAGGACGGCGACACCCTGGGCGGTGTGGTCGAGGTCGTGATCGAGGGCCTGCCGGTGGGCCTGGGCTCGTTCACCTCCGGTGAGGCGCGCCTGGATTCGCGACTGGCGGCCGCGCTCATGGGCATTCAGGCCATCAAGGGCGTCGAGGTGGGCGACGGTTTCGAGACCGCCCGCCGCCGCGGCAGCCAGGCCCACGACGAGATGCGGCCGGGCCCCGACGGAGTGTTGCGCTCCACCAACCGCGCGGGCGGCCTGGAGGGCGGCATGACCAATGGCGAGGCGCTGCGCGTGCGCGCGGCCATGAAGCCGATCTCGACCGTGCCGCGGGCGCTGTCGACGGTCGACATGTCCTCGGGCGAGGAAGCCGTCGCCATCCACCAGCGCTCGGATGTGTGCGCGGTGCCCGCGGCCGGTGTGGTCGCCGAGGCGATGGTGGCGCTGGTCGTGGCGCAGGCCGTGCTGGACAAGTTCGGCGGCGACTCGCTGCCCGAGACCGTCGACAACATCCACGCCTACCTGAAGCGGATCAACGCCCGCCCGCACATCCCGGGCCACGCCGGGCAGTGACCGCTGACGACAGCGCGGTGTCCGGCGAGCACGAACCCACCGCGGCGGCCGGTGAAACCGACCGGCCCGCAATCAGTCTGGTGCTGGTCGGCCCGCCGGGCGCGGGCAAGTCCACCATCGGGCGCAAGCTGGCCCGGGAACTCGGCGTGGACCTCTACGACACCGACGCCGGGATCGAGGAGCGCGCCGGGCGCACGATTCCGGAGATCTTCGCCGAGGACGGCGAGCCGGAGTTCCGCCGCATGGAGGAGGAGGTCGTCCGCGACGCCGTCCTCGCCGGGCACGGCGTGGTCTCCCTCGGCGGCGGCTCGGTGCTCTCGGCCGCGACCCGGGCCCTGCTGCACGACCGTACCGTCGTCTACCTGGAAATCAGTGTGGGCGAAGGGCTGCGCCGCACCGGCGCCAGCACCAACCGCCCGCTGCTCAACGGCGACGACCCCGCCAAGAAGTACCGCGAGCTGATGAAGATCCGCCGCCCCCTCTACCGCGAGGTGGCGACCGTGCGAGTGCGCACCGACGGCCGCAGCCCCGGCCGCGTCGTCCGCATGATCCTGGCCAAGCTCGGGCTGGAACCGATTGCGCGCCCTGAGGATTCGGGCACCGAGACCGCCACCGTCGAACCCGGCGTCAGCTCCCGCTCGCGCGCCCGCCGCAAACGCCGCCGCGGCGGCGGCCGCGGCGAGAACAGGCCGGGCGACGGCACGAATACGACTGCCGCCGAAGCCGATTCGTCCCCGGCCACCGAGGCACGCAACGGCCAGGGCTCCCCGGCCTCGTCCGCCGACGCGGCCGAGGCCGCCAGGGGCGCGAAACGCTCTCGGCGCAACCGGCGTTCACGCCGCCGCGGCGGCCGCACCACCGCGGCCGCTCCACTCCCGCCGAATGCGGAGACCACCGTCGGCGAGGCGGTCGCGCCGCCCGCCGCCGTGCCAGGGAACACGTCCCCCGACCGGTCCAGCGCGCCCGCGGTGGCCGACGCTGCAGGTGGTGGATCCGGAGCCGTGGGTGCGCGTACCGGCGGACGCCGTCGCCGCGCCTCCCGCATCGCCGGTGTGCCCGCGAGTTCCGCTGCCGGTGGCCAGAATTCGCCCCGCACCGCCGCTCCGGCCGGAGCGGCCGACGCGGCCGCCCCGAATACACCCGCCGCACCGTCGGATGCGGCCCGCGTACCCGGCGTCGTCGCCGCGCCCGGCAGCGGACGCTCGCGTCGTGGGAGAGGGCCACCAGGGCCGGAACACAAAAAACCCCAACCGGGCGTTTCTCCCCTTTCCCCCCCCCCCCCCCCCCCTCCGCC
>NZ_JBHZCS010000001.1:401273-412805 GCF_042755705.1 Nocardia sp. NPDC059154 | reverse complement strand
GAGCTTGTGGCCTGTGGCGGTCCGGAACTGTTGCCGCTCAAGCGGAGAGAGGCAAAAGACACGCTGCCCTGGGAAGCGATCAGTGGACGCGCCGCGCTGGCCTGAGGATCCCAGCGCGGCGCGTTTCTCGTTATCCTCCCTGGTCAGCCCATATGTCCCCCTATCAACACTTCGCAATGGTGATCGGGAACGGGCAATTGGTGGAGGCGGGCGATCCGGTTCAGGTCGGGCCGATCCGGACCGAGAACAGCGGGATGCGGTTCCTAGGTTTCTACCGGCCCACTGCCTAGGTACTACCGGCCCACAGGTGTGGCATTCGGGCCACGAACAGGCGTTTCGAAGGGAGACAGGATGACGCGACCACGGGTTCCGGCGGTGACAGTCGCCGCGGCCACCAATCGATCCGGCACGGTGACGGTGCGCGCCACCGATCAGGGCATGCCGGTGGAGATCCGGTTCGAGCGCGCTGAATACCGGTACGGCGCACCGGCTCTCGCCGCCGAGATGCTCCGGCTCACCCAGCGCTCGGCGATCGTGGCCCGGGCGCGGCGGCGCGAACAGCTGGCCGAGGCCGGCGTCCCGGAGGCGATGCTGGACCGGCTGGGCCTGCCCACCCGGCGGGCCGCGGTGGACGAGCTGGACCGGCTCGACGACACCGATACCGGACAGACCAGTTGGCTGCGGAACCGATGAGCGCCGAAATGGACGCACTGGTCAAGGGCGTCAACGACAAGCTGGAAGCACTCGAGGCCACACTGCACGGGCTGTCCCGGATCCGTGGCCGCTGCACGTCCGAGGACGGTTCGGTGACCGCCGAGGTCGATGGCGACGGCGCGCTGACCGGGCTGTGGCTGGCCGAGTCGGTGACCTCGCGCGCTCCCGCCGAGGTATCGCGGCTGATCCTCTGGACGTGTCAGCGGGCGGCCGCCGAGGCGACCGCGCGGCGCTCCCGAATCATTGCAGGATTGAACGACTCACTGTCCGGCGGAGACGCCTCCAGAAATGTTGGGGGGCGGCCCGGATAGTGCCTGACGCGGCGACTGGATAGGCTTCCGGTCATGGCTTCTGGAGACATCGTCCCGATCGCGCTCGGCCTGACCAAAGGCGATCTTGTCACCCTCTGGGCACCCCGCTGGCGAGACGGTGACGATGAGTGGCAGGCGTTCCTCGGTCACGAGGAAGACCTGTACGGATTCGAGTCCGTCGCGGAGCTGGCCGCGTTCATTCGCACCAACTCCGACAACGATCTGGTGGATCATCCGGCCTGGAAGATCATCGCCGGATTGTCGGCGGCCGAACTGGAGCCGGAGGAGCAGTACGTCTTCGATCTGGTCGGCGTGCCCGAGCTGGCCGCCGACGACCCGGACCCGGAGGTGGTCTCCGAGCTCGAAGAGACCCTCGAGATGGTCCGCAATATCGGCGACGTGTGCGAACTCGACACCGTCACCAAGTTCTTCGGCTCGCACCCGGTGCTGGGCGCACTGGCCGGCGGCGTCGGCGCCTTCGCCGGGCGCGAGGGCGAGGAACTGTGGGACCAGATCGGCGCGGCCATCGCCAAGGATTGGGAAGCGGTCATCGACGCCATCGACTCGGTGGTGACGATTCCGGAGGTGGACGCCGACGCGGTCTCGGTCGCCGAGGCGGAACTGCTTGCGGCGCAGGAGAACATCGTCGACGCCGAGGACGCGGCCGAGAGCGATGACGACGAGATCGAGGCCGTCGACCTGGACGAGGACGACGAAGACGAGGAGGACGAGGAGCTCTCGTTCTGGCACGAGGTCGGCATCGACCCGGTCAAGATCGTCACCTCCGACGGCACCGTCTTCACCCTGCGCTGCTATGTCGACGACGAGCCCATCTTCCTGGGCAAGGACGGCAACATCACGGTCTTCGGTTCCGAGCGCGCCCTGGCCCGCTACCTGGCCGACGACCACGACCACGACCTGGCCCGGGTGAGCACCTACGGCGAGGTGCAGACCGCCGCCGTGGACGGCTCCCTCGATGTCGAGGTCGACGAGGAGAACGTCTACGTCCTGCCCGGCCTGTCCGAGGATCTGGCGGCCGGCCCCAAGTCCGTGGACACCGACCAGCTCGACCTGGCCGTCGAATTGTTCACCGACGCAGCCGATTACGCCGAGGACGACTCGGTCGAATCGGCCCTGGCCGTGTCCACCCCGCTGGGCTGGTACGTCTCCTACCTGCTCAACCCCGACCCGACCCGGATGGCCCCCAACCCGCCGTTCGCGGCGGAAGCGGATGCCTGGAAGGTCCTGGAGTCGGCCTTCGAGGGACGCCTGCAGAAGGGCTGATCGGAGACACGATTCGGGCCGCACCTCCGGGTGCGGCCCGAATTATTTTGCAGCACAACCTATCCCAGCAACACCGCGTAGCCCGGCTTGATCACCTCGTCGATCAGGCGCAGCCGGTCCGGGAACGGGATGAACGCCGACTTCATGGCATTGATGGTGAAGCGTTCCAGATCGCTCCAGCCGTAGCCGAAGGTCTCCGACAGCTTGAGCATCTCCTTGCTCATGGTCGTGTCGCTCATCAACCGGTTGTCGGTATTGACCGTCACGCGGAAGCGCAGGCGGGCCAGCAGATCGAAGGGGTGCTTGTCGAGCGAGGGCACCGCGCCGGTCTGCACGTTGGACGACGGACACAGTTCGAGCGGGATTCGCATGTCCCGCACATAGTTCGCGACCACGCCGAGTCTGGGACCGTCGGCCGAATCGGTGATGTCGTCGGTGATGCGGACACCGTGGCCGAGGCGCTCACAGCCGCAGAACGCGACGGCCTCGTGAATGGACGGCAGCCCGAAGGCCTCGCCCGCGTGAATCGTGAAGTGCGCCAGGTTGGCCCGCATGTAATCGAAGGCGTCCAGGTGGCGGCTGGGCGGATAGCCCGCCTCCGCGCCCGCGATGTCGAACCCGCCGACGCCGCGGTCGCGCCAGCGCACGGTGAGCTCGGCGATCTCGCGGGAGCGGGCCGCGTGCCGCATGGCGGTGAGCAGGCAGACCACGGTGATCGGGGTGCCGGCGGCCGCTGCCAGGGCCTCGCCCTCGCGGAATCCGGCGATGGTGTGCTCGACCACCTCGTCGAGGGTGAGCCCGGCCTCGAGGTGCTGCTCGGGCGCGAACCGCACCTCGGCGTAGACGACGCCGTCGGCGGCGAGATCCTCGGCGCATTCGCGGGCCACCCGGCGCAGGCCCTCGGGGGTCTGCATGACGGCGACGGTGTGCGCGAAAGTTTCCAGATAGCGCTCGAGCGAGCCGCTGTCGGCCGCGTCCCGGAACCAGTCCGCCAGCGCGGCGGCATCGCCTGCCGGTAACTGGTCATAGCCGCAGGCGCGAGCCAGCTCCAGCACGGTCGCGGGCCGCAGCCCGCCGTCGAGGTGATCGTGCAGGACCGCCTTCGGAGCCTGGCGGATCGAAGCGAGAGTGAGGGGCATCGGTCCAGTCATGTAGCAACGTTAGCCGCATTCCCGTGCTGCAGCAGGGCGGTTGACCGGACTCACCCCACAGTTCGGCATGTCGTTGCCGTCACGTTGCTGACCAGTACGAATCCTTCACCTATCGGGCACCGGCGAGCACCTAGCGGGAGCAGGCGACGCCGGTCCCGTCCGGATCGAGCAGCACCGAATACCCGGGCTGGCCCAGGTAGATCGGGCCCCCGCCCTGCGCCCACACCTGTTCACAGCTGGTGTAGAAGGGTGACGGTTTGGCCTTCTTCTCGGTCGAGGGCGGCGTCACATCGCCGCGCGAGAGCGAGTTCGGCTGATGGTCCCCGGAGGAATCGGACGGAATATTGTCCGCGGGCGAGGCCTGCGCGACCGGCGTCGGCGACCACGCGGCGGGCAGCACCGCGCCCAGCGGCGCGACGAGGCCGAACACGCCCAGCGCGGCCGCCGCCGCGGCCCGGCCTCGGAAATCGGTTCTGTGCTTCACAATCCCAGGCTAGGCCGGGTCAGGCGGTGATGCGGCCCAGAATCAGCGGCTGCTGCTCCACCGGCTCGGTCTCGGAGATGGTGTACGCGCCCCGCAGGATCTCGAGCGCGACCGGGAACGCCTCCGGAGTATCGGTGTGCAGGGTCAGCAGCGGCTGCCCCGGAACAATGGAATCGCCTGGCTTCGCGTGCATTTCGATACCCGCCCCGGCCTGCACCGGGTCGCCCTGCCGCGCCCGCCCGGCGCCCAGCCGCCACGCGGCCAGCCCGACATCGAGGGCGTCGAGGCGGGTCAACGTGCCCCCGCCGTCGGCGCGCAGGGTTTCGGTGTGGCGGGCCTGCGGTAGCGGCGCGTCCGGGTCGCCACCCTGGGCGCGGACGATGGCTCGCCACTGGTCCATGGCGCGGCCGTCGGCGAGGGCGTCGGCCGGGTCGATGTCGGTGATCCCGGCCTGCGTCAGCATCTCCCGTGCCAGGGCGAGGGTGAGGTCGACGACATCGGCGGGGCCGCCGCCCGCCAGCACGTCCAGGGATTCGCAGACCTCCAGGGCGTTTCCGGCGGTATGGCCGAGCGGGGTGTCCATGGCGGTGAGCAGCGCCACCGTCCGCACGCCCGCGTCGGTGCCGAGTTCGACCATGGCGGTGGCGAGTTCGCGCGCCTGGTCCAGCTGTTTCAGGAAGGCCCCGCGCCCGACCTTCACGTCCAGCACCAGCGCCCCGGTGCCCTCGGCGATCTTCTTGCTCATGATGGAACTGGCGATCAGGGGGATGGATTCCACGGTCCCGGTCACATCGCGCAGCGCGTAGAGCCGCTTGTCGGCGGGCGCGAGGTCGGCCCCGGCGGCGCACACCACGGCCCCGACGGCGGGATCCGACAGCAGTTTCCGCATGCGGTCCACCGGAATGTCGGCCTGCCAGCCGGGAATGGCCTCCAGCTTGTCGAGAGTGCCTCCGGTGTGGCCCAATCCGCGCCCGGACAGCTGCGGCACTGCGGCCCCGCACGCCGCGACCAGCGGCGACAGTGGCAGCGTGATCTTGTCCCCCACCCCGCCGGTGGAGTGCTTGTCGACGGTCGGGCGGCCCAGATCGGTGAAGTCCAAGCGCTTCCCGGTGTCGATCATGGCCCGGGTCCAGCGCGCGGTCTCGCGCCGCGTCATGCCGCGCCACACGATGGCCATGGCCAGCGCCGACATCTGCTCGTCGGCCACCTCTCCGCGCGTGAACGCGTCCACCACCCAATCGATCTGCGCGTCGCTGAGTTCACCGCCGTCACGCTTGGCCCGAATCACGTCCACCGCCGAGTGCACACTCACACCCTCCACCCTGGCATGCGCCCGGCCCGATGTGCACGGATTCCCGCGCGCGCCACGGCGATCAGCGGTTATAGCCCGCGAGCACCGACGGTCAGAGTTGCCCGGCGGCCAGATCGCCGGGGCCGAAGGAGTCCGGCAGCAAGGTGTTCAGGGTGACGGGGCCGCCGTGGTGATCGACGAGCAACTCGCCGCCGCCGTGTTCGAGCAGGATCTGCCGGCAGCGTCCGCAGGGCATGAGCACGGCGCCTCGGGAGTCGCAGACCGAGACCGCCCGGAGTCGCCCGCCTCCGGTCGAAATCAAGTTACCGACCAGTACACACTCGGCACAGAGGCCCAAACCGTATGAGATATTTTCCACATTGCAGCCGCTCACCACGCGATCATCGGCGGTGAGAGCCGCGGCCCCGACGGGGAATCGAGAGTAAGGGGCATAAGCCTCTTGCATGACTTCAAAAGCCTTGCCACGCAGGGTCTTCCAGTCAATATCCGACATTTCGGACCATCCTCCCATGGACGTGGCAGCACCCGCGTGATAGGCGTTCCGCCTGGTCGCAAAAATCAGGAAAGGCAAACCTAACTCACAACAATTTGGCCCAACGAGCGGCACGCCGAATTAGTTCCCCTTCAAAGCTGGGTTTAGAGTTCACGACAGATCGGTTCAGGTACCCGAAGCGGGCCTGCAGCACTGCCACCGGACGTTTGATTCCGCTCGTGAGCAGGTGGTTTCGACAGTCCGAAGGCTCCGCGCCGGATTCTGACCGGGTCCATCAACGACGTTGGAGGCACCGCACTCTATGACCACGCTAGAAGCTCCGGCCAAGCCGAAGCGGACCCTGTACCGAGGCGACCCCGGCATGTGGTCCTGGGCTCTGCACCGCATCACCGGCGTGACGATCTTCTTCTTCCTGTTCGTCCACGTCCTCGATACCGCGTTGGTGCGAGTCAGCCCGGACACCTACGACCACACGATCGCGACCTACAAGAACCCGATCGTCGCGCTCATGGAGATGGCTCTCGTTGTCTGCGTGCTGTTCCACGCGTTCAACGGCATCCGCGTCATCCTGATCGACTTCTGGTCGCAGGGCCCGCGTTATCAGCGGCAGATGCTCTGGGTCGTGCTGGCGATCTGGATCGTCGTCGCCGGCGCCGGCGTCGGCCGCGAGTTCTTCTACCTGCTGACGAATTGAGAGCCGACATGACCGCACCCGTTCTCGGCAAGTCCTACGACCGCCCCGCCTCCCTCGACGCTCCGCGCGCCCCGCGTCGCGTCGGCGGCAACAACTTCGAGAAGTACGCCTGGCTGTTCATGCGTGCCTCCGGCCTGCTGCTGGTCGTGCTGGTCATCGGCCACATGACGATCATGCTGATGCTCGACGGCGGTGTGCACCGCCTGAACTTCGCGTTCGTCGCCGGCCGCTGGGCCTCGCCGTTCTGGCAGATCTGGGACCTCACCATGCTGTGGCTGGCCCAGCTACACGGCGGCAACGGCCTGCGCACCGTCATCGACGACTACGCGCGCAAGGACTCCACCCGCTTCTGGCTGAAGACGCTGCTGGTCGTGTCCATGATCCTGGTCATGGTCACCGGCACCTACGTGATCTTCACCTTCGACCCCAACATCAGTTAAGGACAGGCCACCTCGAATGAGTGAATCCCGACCGATTCAGGAACACCGCTACGACGTCGTGATCGTCGGTGCCGGTGGCGCTGGAATGCGTGCGGCGATCGAGGCCGGTCCTCGGGTCCGCACCGCCGTGCTGACCAAGCTCTACCCGACCCGCTCGCACACCGGTGCGGCGCAGGGTGGCATGTGCGCCGCGCTCGCGAATGTCGAAGAGGACAACTGGGAGTGGCACACCTTCGACACCGTCAAGGGTGGTGACTACCTGGTCGACCAGGACGCCGCGGAGATCATGGCCAAGGAGGCCATCGACGCCGTGCTCGACCTGGAGAAGATGGGGCTGCCGTTCAACCGCACGCCCGAGGGCAAGATCGACCAGCGTCGCTTCGGCGGCCACACCCGTGACCACGGCAAGGCGCCGGTGCGCCGCGCGTGCTACGCCGCCGACCGCACGGGCCACATGATCCTGCAGACGCTCTACCAGAACTGCGTCAAGCACGACGTGCAGTTCTTCAACGAGTTCTACGTGCTGGACCTGATTCTCACCGACACCGACCGTGGCCCCGTCGCCACCGGTGTGGTCGCCTACGAGCTGGCCACCGGTGAGCTGCACGTGTTCCACGCCAAGGCGATCATCTTCGCCACCGGTGGTTCGGGCCGCATGTACAAGACCACCTCCAATGCCCACACCCTCACCGGTGACGGCATGGCGATCGTGTTCCGCAAGGGACTCCCGCTGGAGGACATGGAGTTCCACCAGTTCCACCCGACAGGCCTCGCGGGCCTGGGCATCCTGATCTCGGAGGCCGTGCGTGGCGAGGGCGGCATTCTCCGCAATGCCTCCGGTGAGCGCTTCATGGAGCGCTACGCGCCGACCATCAAGGACCTGGCGCCGCGTGACATCGTCGCGCGCTCCATGGTGCTCGAGGTCCGCGAGGGCCGCGGCGCCGGCCCGAACAAGGACTACGTGCTCATCGACGTGACCCACCTCGGTGAGGACGTGCTCGAGGAGAAGCTCCCCGACATCACCGAGTTCGCCCGCACCTACCTGGGTGTGGACCCGGTCAAGGAGCCGGTGCCGGTCATGCCGACCTGTCACTACGTGATGGGTGGCATCCCGACCCGCATCCGCGGCGAGGTGCTGCGCAACAACACCGACATCGTTCCCGGCCTGTACGCCGCGGGCGAGTGCGCGTGTGTGTCCGTGCACGGCGCGAATCGTCTGGGCACCAACTCGCTGCTGGACATCAACGTGTTCGGCCGGCGCGCGGGCATCGCCGCCGCCGAGTACGCCGCGCGTGCCGAGTTCGTGGACATGCCGGAGAACCCGGCGCAGATGGTGCAGGACTGGCTGGCCGGCCTGCTCAGCGACCACGGCAACGAGCGCGTCGCCGACATCCGCACCGAGCTGCAGAACTCCATGGACGACAAGGCCGGTGTGTACCGCACCGAGGAGAGCCTCAAGTCCATGCTCGAGGAGATCCAGGTCTTCAAGGAGCGTTACTCGCGGATCACCGTGCAGGACAAGGGCCGTCGCTACAACAGCGATCTGCTCGAGGCCGTCGAGCTGGGCTTCCTGCTGGAGCTGGCCGAGGTGACCGTGGCGGGTGCGGTGAACCGCAAGGAGTCGCGCGGCGGCCACGCGCGCGAGGACTACCCGGACCGCGACGACGTCAACTTCATGCGGCACACCATGGCCTATAAGACCAGCCCGGAGCTCATCTCCGATATCCGCCTGGACTACAAGCCGGTGGTGCAGACCCGCTACGAGCCGATGGAGCGTAAGTACTGATGACTGCTGTCGCTGAAACGCCGCAGAAGCCGGCTCCGGTGCCGGACGGGTCGACCATGATCACGGTCAAGATCGCCCGCTTCAACCCGGAGGACGGGAAGGGCCAGCACTGGGACGAATTCAAGGTTCCGGTGCTGCCGACCGACCGGTTCCTGAACGTGCTGATCTACATCAAGTCCTACCTGGACGGCACGCTCACCTTCCGCCGCTCCTGCGCGCACGGCGTGTGTGGCTCGGATGCCATGCGGATCAACGGCGTCAACCGCCTGGCGTGCAAGATCCTCATGAAGGACATGCTGCCCAAGAGCGGTAAGGAGCTGACGGTCACCGTCGAGCCGATCCGCGGCCTGCCCGTGGAGAAGGACCTCGTGGTGGACATGGAGCCGTTCTTCGACGCCTTCAAGGCCGTCAAGCCGTACCTGATCACCCATGGCAACGAGCCGACGTTCGAGCGCATCCAGTCGCAGCACGACCGCGCCCGCTTCGACGACACCACCAAGTGCATCCTGTGCGCCTGCTGCACCACCTCCTGCCCCGTGTACTGGAGCGACGGCAGCTACTTCGGCCCGGCCGCGATCGTGAACGCGCACCGCTTCATCTTCGACAGCCGTGACGAGGGCGCCCGCGAGCGCCTCGACATCCTCAACGATGTCGAGGGTGTGTGGCGCTGCCGCACCACCTTCAACTGCACCGACGCCTGCCCCCGTGGCATCGAGGTCACGAAGGCGATCCAGGAGGTCAAGCGCGCCCTCCTGTTCACGCGGTGAGGATTACCCACTCCCGGGCCACTCAGGGGTGAATCCCTGAAACCCCAGAGTCCGGGGCGAAACTCGAAGGCCGCCCGCATCTTCGGATGCGGGCGGCCTTTCCTGTGAGACGAAGGACACGGGAACCGCGGCGGCGGGTCCGGGCGTTCCCACTTCGAAGGCACCAAGTCCGGTCGCGGCCGGGCGCGCACGTAGAGGAACGTCCTGTGATCTGCTTCTTCGACCCGGCTCACGGCCCGGCCGCCATGCAAGTGACGTGGCAGCCGCAGTGGGGGGTAGCCCGTACCGTCGAGGTCTGCCAATTCTGTGCGCAGCGTATCCAGACCACGCAGCCGCCGTTCTATCAGCCGGTGCAGCAGGGTTATCCGCAGCCGGGGTATCCGCCGCAGCCCGGCTATCCGCCGCCCGGTTACCCCGCGCAGCCGGGATATCCGCCGCAACCCGGGTATCCGCCCCAGCCGGGGTACGCCCCGCAGCCGGGGTACGCTCCCCCGCCGCCGCGCCAGGGCCACAGCACCGGCGCCATGATCGGGGCGGGTGCGGCCGGTCTGGTGGGCGGCATGCTGATCGGCGAGATGATGTCCGACGATGACGAGCGCGACGAAGAGCGCGCCTACGAACGCGGATTCGACGACGCCGGCCGTGGCGACTACAACGGCGACGACTACAACAACGACGACGGCTTCTTCTGATCCATCGGCCGCAGCCGCCCGAAATATCGAGGCCGCCCGCATCTTTCGGATGCGGGCGGCCTTGTCCTATTGCGGGCCACCGCCGTTCGCGTGCGGTGCCGCGCTGTTCGCCTACACCGTGGTCTGATCCTGGAAGCGCGCCAGGGATTCCCACGACCAGGTCAGGCTGCCATCGGCGAGGTCGGCGAGAACGCCTTCCAGCCAGTGCGATTCGGCGGCGATGAGAGCGCGCTGGTATTCGTCCTCGAGCATGGTGATGCGCGGCAGCCCGAACTGCCCGGCCTGCGCCATGCCCGCGTCGATCGCCTCCAGGTCGGCACGCCGGGCGGCGGCCCGCTTCTCGAGTTCGGCGCGCGCGGCGGCGGGGGTGAGCAGCATCAGAAACGACAGTGCCGCAGGGAATTCCGGGAATTCGTTGCGCGGCGTGCTGACCATCTCGTTGATCCAGGCGATGCACGAGGTCCGGCCCGCGTCGGTGATCTCGTAGACGGTGCGCTCCGGGTACTGCTGATCGCGCCCCGTCTCGCGCACGGCCACCAGGCCGGCCTCCTGCAGGCGCGCGATCGTCTTGTAGAGCTGCGCGCGCTGCCCCACGTTCACGACCTTGTCCTTGCCCCACTCCTTGATGCGGCGCTGGATGGCGTAGGGGTGCATCGGCTCCAGGTGCAGGATGCCGAGCACCGCCATGGCCAGGGGCGACCGCTTGAACTGCGGGGCCTGCGTCGATGCTGTCATGCCGTCCATCTTACTAGGTGCCCAAAAACTAGTTTCGAAAAACTAGTTGCAAGGTAACTAGTTTATATGCCACTATTGAGGAGCAGGCGAACCCGACCAGCACCACCACCTCCGAAAGGACAGGGCCATGAACGCCATCGACACCACCAGCACCGGCGCCGACACCGTCAAGATCCACACCGACCACGCCACCACCAAGCACCTGGGCGACTGGACCCACTCCTCCTCGTTCGAGGTGAAGGCCCGCTACGGCAGCGTCGTCATCGACCTGCGCTCGCCCTGGATCGAGGGCGAACAGGAGATCGTGGTGCACGCCGACCTCGACCACGCCATGGTCAAGCTGCTGGTCCCCGAGGACGCGGTCATCGACCAGACCGAGCTGGCCTGGACCGGTCGCGGCCGGGTCAAGGACATGGCCCGCCCGCAGGACGCCACCGGCCGCGTCATCCGGCTCACCGGCTCCAGCACCAAGAGCGAGTTCCGCATCCACCGCGGCGGCATCGCGGTGCTGTCGGCCCTGTTCAGCCGCGAGTTCTTCGAGGACGCCAAGCAGGCGCACCGCGAGGGCCGCACCCCGACCCTGCTCGACCCGGCCAACGCGCCGCGCTGATCACCGCCTCCCGGCGGGGACCGGCGCCAAAAGGGCCCGCGGGGAGACGGCCTAGGCCC